>NZ_JBSHCT010000021.1:0-102972 GCF_053615935.1 Nocardiopsis sp. NPDC055879 | reverse complement strand
CCACCCGTTGAAACAGCTCCCACAGTTTGTCCGGCACCAACCGCTCAACCATCGACACCGGGCCAGGCTATCGAGAATCCAAATGAGATGAGCTCGTAGAAGGTCTCGGCCTCGGCCTTCTCAAGCAGGTCGACCCGTTGGACGACGAGTTGCCGTTCGTCGATCCGGTACTCCTGCGCCCAGCGTGTGAACTCGGCGTGCTGGGCCACACCGTCCTTGGCGCTGGCCGCGGCGTTCACCCCGGCGAGCCGCTCGGTCTTCACACGTTGCCGTTCCAGGTATCGGTGGGCCCGGTCCACCGATACCTGTTCCTGCTCGATGATCCGCTCTCGGGCCGTGTTCTCCATGGCCTGGCCTCCTTCGAAGAGGAATGCGACGGGCGGCGCCGTCGGGGGGACGGCGCCGCTTGCGAGGTCGGGGGGTCGGGAACACACCGGCTACGTCATGCGCCTGCCGACCGAAGTTTTCAACGAATACACCAAATTATACTTGGCGTGAACACGACCAACCAGATGGCGTTGGGCACTTGTTCTCCACCGAAATCCGTGTTCGTCATCCCACCCGGGCTTCACGCCCTCAACGGAAGGCGTTCCCGAGCCGTCGGGAGAGGTCGATCGCCTTGGCCGCGCTCATTCGGGGCCAGCGCCCCGGCCCTCACTCAATTACTCAGCCACCTCTCGCGTAGCCGCTCGGCCAGGTCGCGGCGTTCGAGCCCTTCGAACATGGTGGTCAGACGCTCCAGGGCCGAGGGCACCTCCCACTCCGACAGACCACTCAGGAAGGCGTCGAGTACGGGATCGTCCGTTCCACCACGATGTTCACCGGCCTCCTCCGACCTGTTCCCCGAGGTGCTCATCAGGTCGAGAGCCGCCCCGGCGTTCTCGATCTCGTGCAGCAGGTCAGGGTTCTGCTCGTACCACCACACCCTGGCCACCTGCGGGTCACTGAGCACGTCGCGCTGAAGTTCACGGACCCGTTCCATACGAACTCGGTGGGCGGCCCGCTCGACCTCGTTGCGTGGGCCCACGCGTTCTCGTTCGCGTTCCAGGTCGAGGTCCTCCTTGTCTACGGACAACCGCGCCAGGACCGCGACCTCACGCACCACCTCCTCATGTGTTCCCTTCGCCTCGGCCAGGGCGCAGCCGATCTCGGCCTCGGCGCTCCCTCGGTCGCCAAGGGTGAACCCCGAGCTCACCCCCTTCGCGATCCGAATGACCTCGCGTTGCAGCAGGGCGCGCGCACGCGCCTGCGCCGCAGCTCCCGCCCCGTTCCAAGCGATGGTCATCTCGAAGGTGGCCTCGAACCCCATCCCGGCCGCGGCGCTCGGGACCCTGGCCTGGAACTCCACCGTCGTGTCCGGTGAGCGGAAGGCGATGCTCCACACCGGCGTATCGTGCTTATTACCGCGCTTGGTTCCGCGTCCACGTCCGATCATCATTTCCTCTCCTCAGTGATGATCCGCCACAGTTCTTCGATGGCCGGAGCTCTGTGCGTGTGGGCGTGCCGCCAACGGTTGATCCACCGTTCGAGCGCGGACCGGAAGGGGCCGTGTTCACGGGCGACGCCTCTGAGCACCTCGAAGCCGATGTCGCTCGCGTCCCGGCAATCGGCCAGGGCGTCGAACCACGCCCACAGCGCCCTTCCTACCTCGGCCTCAGATGAGGTGGCCGCTTGCCAGGCGCGAGCGAGTTCGTCGGATGTCCTCTCCCCCGACCACAAGTCCACCAACACTCGTGGCCCTGCCTTGCCCCCACGGGCGAGCAGACGGCACAGCGCCAGAGCAGCGACCTCGTTCGCTCGTCCCTTCCTCTCCCGAAACGTCCAGTCGACCAGGGACTCCAGGACGACGCCGGTGTTCTCCGGCTCCCCGGCGATGTCCTCCAATGCCTGGACCAGGCTCGGGTCCCAGAACACCAAGACCTTCTCGGCGATGGCACGGATGCGGGTCAGTGCGGTCTCGGGCTGGATCCGGCCGTAGACCCGGCAGACCTCCAAAACAGTCCGGTCACTCATACGCACTCGCGGGGAGCTCGCGATGTTGTAGAGCAGTCGGCGCACTCGGGGGCCGAACTCGGGCGAGAGTGCGGCTTCGGCCACCACGGGGATGGCCTCCCACATGAGTTCCTTGGTATTGCCCCACTCCTCGATGAGCATGCGGACCGGGGCAAAGTCCCGCTGTCTGCGGGCCAGGCGCAACCACCGCCGGGCCGCCTCCAACCGGTGGTGCTCACCCAGGTCGGCGACGGCCACGGGAACCCATTCCCGAAGGAGGGTGCGGGTCTCTGGGTGCTCACGCCACAGGTAGTCGAGCGCCTCGTCAGCGGCTTTGGGCCGATTGAAGTAGATGCCGTCCTCACGCACGTGGGCCTTGATCTCCCCCAGGTGGGAGGTGAGCCCGTCGCCGGAGATGGGGGTACGCCATAGCGGCGGAACGTGCCACACCTTCGCCAGCCCACGGGCATGGTGAGCGATGGCCGCCCGGGGTCCCCCTTCCAGCAGGGCGACGGTGGCCAGCAATACACGCTGGAACTCGGTGTCGAGAGCGTGTTCGCGGAACCATCCGGCCAGATCGTCGGAGTTCTCAACGTGGTCCTTCAGAACGTGTGCGATCCACTCCTTCTCATCGGTGAAGGAGTTCTTACGCCGGTGTGCCTCACGAACCAGAGTGATGACCCGGGCGGGTTCGGCACCTTCCAGGGCCTCGCGTACCTCGGCGGTGTCCAACCAGAGCGCGGTGGCCCTTTCACCGCATATGCGGCCCATGACGCGGCGGAAGACATCGATCGCACCGGCCGGCGCGTCGATACGCAACCGGGCCCGGAGGTCGTTTGGGAAGCCCCTAGAGACCGAATCGCTCACGAACACCAGCAGAGCACCGGATCGACGTGCGCCCATCGCCAACCCTCGAAGGGCCACCTTCTGCGTGGTCGTGGGCTCGGGCAGTCCGGTGAGGTCGAGTAGGAGAGACTCGTCGGAATCCACGTTGATCAGGGAGACCCCGGCGTCCTTGGCCGCCGTGTCGATCGTGAGCTCTTCGATCGGGCTTCCGAGTCGTACCGAAGCCAACGCATGCAGAGCGGCGGTGAAGCGTCCGGTTCCGGGTTTGCCCGAAACGACCCCCACGCCGTCGTCCCTGAGTTCGTTCCGGAATATGTCGTACGCGGCGGGGTCGGCGGCACAGAAGGTGTTGCGCACCTCCTTGACGCGTTCCTCGTCGACGGTGGCGGTCTGGCGGAGTCGCTGGGTGATGCCCTCGCCGATGTGCTCGTGGTAGTGGACGCCGCCGTTGATCTTTCCGGCGGCGACGGCTTGGCCCCTGTTCTTGTCGACCTTATTCCCGAAGCGGGGCCTGCGGCGGCCCTTCTTCGTGGCGTCCCCTTTGGTTTCGGAAGGGCGCTCCCCAGTGGTCTTCGCATCCTTGGCGCCCCCTTCTTCGGTCGGTTGCGCCTGCCGTCGTTCAGGGGGCGGGTCGTGCTCGGAGCCCGTTGGTTCAGCGGTCATCGACGTTCTCCCCATAGTGGACGCCGCCGTTGATGGTCCCGCCCTGGACGACCTGGCCGCGGTTATTGTTGCGAACCGCGTACTCGTTGTAGGCGTCGACCTGCTCAGGTACAGAGCGTGTACGCGAAGGAGCGTCGTCGGTGGTGGCGCCGCCGGAGTCACCGGTGGGGGCACCGTCGTCGGGGGTGTCCTTGGGCGACGTGTCCCCATCGGGGTCGGGACCCCAGGAAGGGGTGGGGACGAACAGGTAGCCCTCCGCGGAGAAGCCCTTGCCGCCCACGGTCGCGTTCACCTGACGCCACCGGGTGGGGCGCACCGTGGTGAAGTCGCCCAGAACCACGTCCTCGTACACGCGTCGGGAGATGATGGCGGCGACCAACGTGGTGTCGGGGTCGGTGCGCTTGAGTTCGGCGCGGACCGGTTCGGAGTCGAGCAGGCGGTGGGTGCTGATCATGGCCTCGCCCATGGCGTTCTTGGGGTCTCCGGCGCCGTGGTAGGGCAGGGGACCGACGTCGATGCTCACCCGCAGGCGCATGCGCAGGTCCCGGTCGAGGGCGGCCAGGACGGGCTGGATGTGCTCCAGGGAGTTCTGCAGGTTGCCCAGGAAGGGGCTGATGAGGAAGGGCAGGTGTTCGGGGTCGGTGCCGAAGACGTAGCCGTCGCCGCCGTGCCGGGCGAACAGCCTCTCCTCCCAGACCTTCGCCATGCCGGACTCCTTCAGCGCCTCCTCCAGCACCTTCGGGATGAGAGCGCCGATGATCTGCTGGTTCCTGGCGCTGGTACTGCTGAAGTTCTCCATGTCTACGGCCAATACGGCCCGGTAGAGCGGGAGCGGGGTGACGTCACCGTGTGCGGGCAGATCCAGTTCCATGCCGATTCTCCTCAGGGGGTGAGTGGGCCTCGGCGGCCCGTCCGCGGACAGCATCGCGCGGTGTCCGATGGGACTTTGTTCAGTTCTGAACACAACGGGAGGGAAGTGACGCACGGCACCTCAGCCGGGTTCGTCTCCCCGGGCGATGGCCTCCAGGCGGACCAGGTCGAGGAGGGCCACGTACTGGCGACCGGTGCGGATCAGCCCCATCTCCTTGAGACGGGTGTAGGCGTTGTGCACGGAGGTGCGGGAGAGCCCGACGAAACCGCCGATCTCCTGTTGGGGCAGGGGGATGTTCAGGAGCACGCCTCGGCCCGGGTCGTCGGGCCGGTCGGGCGCGTCAGTGAGCGGGGGCGGGATCGGCTCGCCGAGCATGGTCGCCAGGTGGACCAGGGCGGCGGGCAGGCGACGTTCGGCCGGTAGCCGAGAGAGCTGGACGCGGATCTGGTCGCTTTCGCTCTGCCGTCTGACCACGCTCTCCCACAGCCGGGAGACCAGGTCGAGTTCTTTGAGCCTGCGCTGGAAACGCTCGGCGGGCAGGTGAACGGTGGCGCCGTCGGTCAGGGCGACCACGGTGGCGCTGCGTGTCACTCCCCCGCCGGCCAGGACCGATTCGCCGAGGATCTCACCGTGGGATCGGAAGGCCAGCGGGGCCCGGGTGCCGTCGGCGTACACCGACTCCACGCGGAGGCGGCCGCCGAGGATGAGGTGGACGCCGGTGCCCGTGTCGCCCTGGTGCAGGAGGACCTGCCCACGGGTGAAGGCGCTGGAAGGGGTCGAGGAGACGAGTCGGTGCCACTGGTCGTCGGTGAGCAACCCACCGAAACCGTGTCTGCGCATGGGGGGTGTTCCTTTTCCGCTCAGGGGTCGCTGCCGAGTGTGAAGGTGCCCCCCTTCCGGCGGGCCGCGGCCCACGCCGGGTCAGCGGCGAGCCGTTCCGTGTATTGGCGTCATCATCTTAAATACAACTCTGTGAATAATGTCAACCATTTGCGCGAAAAACGCGGGCCGGGTACCTCGGCGGTCCTTCGGGCGGTCTCGCCGTGGCGGTCGAGTTCAGGCGGAAGGCGTCACCGAGCCACCGGTACCGGTCCCGGCCGTCGCGAGCACGTGTCCGGGCACCGCATGTTTTGCCTGTTCCTGCCCGTACCTTGGTGTTCGCCCGGGCAGGTGCTCCACGAACCGCACCCGACATCGAGGGGACCTCATGATCGCGAAGCTGTCCGAAATCGGCCTCACTTCCGAGATGGCCTACACCGCCGGTACCGCCAGCATCGGCCTGGCGTTCCTGAGCTGGGCCATGTCCAAGAAGAAGGAGGACGCCTCCCTCGACCGGGCCGACCGGTGGGGCATCTTCGTCGGACAGTGGGCTCCCACCTTCTTCGCTCTGGGCGTCGCTCTACGTCTTGAGGAGAAGAAGTAGCCTCCAAGAAGAAAAGGGGACCCGACACGGACGTGTCGGGTCCTTCTCTTTGTCGACCGTGGGCGGCGGAAGCGTCAGCCACCGGAACCGATCTTGGCGATGGCCGCGTCGACGCGTTCCGCCATCTCGATGTCCCGGGTGGTCACCGCGCCTATCGATGCGGTCCGCACGGTGAAGACGACCTCGGTGCCGGTGGTGTGGTGTTCGAAACCGTGACCGAGTTCGCGAGCCGCCTTGTGGGCCTGATTCAGCAGCGGTGTGAGCCGGTCGACCGGCAGGTTCACGGACCGGGTCAGACCCTCGGTGTCGCCCTGCCAGTCGGGAAGCCCCTCCAAGGCCCGCTCCAGGCCGGCCTGATCCAGGCGGTCGGGCGTGTCCGTCTGGCCGGTATCGGCCCGGCCGCGCGCTCCCTGGGGGTCGCGGGCCCACTCGGCGAGTTCGTCGGGAAGCCGAGAGGCCAGTTCCTCGGCGAGCCGGGGATCGCTCCGGTGGATCCCGGAGAGCACGGCTCCCATCAGGCGCACGCCTCTTTCCGGAGGGCAGCCGATCCGTTGGGCGACCTCCTCGGAGAGTTCACCGCTCTCCAGGGCCGGCGCACCCGGTTGCTCGGGGATATGGTCGCGCAGCATCGCGGGGAGTTGTTCGCGCAGATACTCGCGGGTATCCGGGTCGGTGTGCCGGGCCAGTACCTCGGCGGAGGCCTCCAGCGCTCGGCGCGCCTCCTCGTTGTCGGAGGTGCCGCCTTCGCGGGCCACGTGTTCCATGAGTTCCTGATAGGCGATCATGTTCCCCCCTCGCGTCGAGCGATGATCGACTCTCATGGTCCTCCTAACCTGCGGTTTCGCCGACAAAACCCACCTTGCCTCAGGGATGGGCCGGGTTCAGGGCTTCCTGTCCGGTTTGGGGACGATGCTGATCATCCCGTTCGGTTCCAGGTAGGCGCGGGCGATCATGTCGAGGTCGCTGTAACCGTGCAGCCGCAGTTGGGTGAGCACCTCCTCCTCGGTGATGAACTCGCGTCGCATCACCCGGCGGTCGAGTCGGCCGTCCAGGACGAGCGGTCGGGGGCGGGCCTTGATCAGGTGGGCGAAGGCCGGCCAGCGGTAGGCGACCCCGTCGAGCGCCACGCTCCAGAACAGCATGGTGGCCGCCAGTACCAGGCCGTCACCGATCGTGTCGGCGTTCCCGGTCATGCCCGCGCTGGCGGCGTCGGCCATGAGCACGACCACGAGCAGGTCGGTGATGCCCAGGCCGCCGGACTCCCGTTGGCCGACGAGCCGTAGCAGCAGGACCAGCAGGAGGAAGGTGATGCTGCCCCGCGCGATGAGTTCGAGGATCGACTCGCTCGGTGGAAGGATCACGCTCCAGTCCATGGGCGTCCTCCTCGGCTATGACAAGTGGGGCCGTGGTTCACAGCCCCAGTCTCGCCCCGACGGTGTGAACCGGGTGGGGACGACACGGAGGTTCGGCGGCGCTCGTGGGCCGGAGGCCCGTTCGCGGATCGTCATCACTTACCGAGATTTTGCGTGTACCCAACGTTCGATCGGGTATTTCGATGCGACCCGACGCGGCCCGGGGAGGACCCAGAGGAAGTTCCACGGCGTGGCCGCCGGAGGTGAGGACGATGGGCGACACCGGTGGGCCACCGGAGAGCGCCATGCTGCGCGCGGTGTTCGACGAGGTGGGGGCGGGGTTGTTCGTCATCGACACCGCCGGCCGCATCACCGTGTCCAACCCCTACGCGCGTCAGATCGTGGGCCGCGACGAGGAACAGCTGTTCGGCGCCGACCTGCACGACCTGATGCACAGGGACGCCGACGGCGAAGAGCTTCCGCGCGAGGAGTGCCTCGCCCAGAGCGTGTTGGACAGCGGTCGGCCCACCGAGGGCAGCGACGAGTTCTTCCTGCGCGGAGACGGCACGCTCGTACCCATCATCTGGGCGGCCACGCCCCTCCAGGAGATGGATCGGACGGTGGGTGCCGTCATCGTCTTCCACAACTTCAAGAAGCACCGGGACGCCAGGGAACAGACCGCGTCGCACCTGGCGGCGTTGGAGGAGCTCACCGCACGGCTGAGCATGGTCGCGGAGAGCTCGGTCCTGCTCATCTCGGCCTCGCACATAGGTGAGGCGTTGGACCAACTGGTGCGGTTGTTGGTGCCGGAGATGGGCGACTGGGCGGTGGTCGACCTGCTTCCGGAGGCCGACACGGAGCGTCGGATGCGGCGCGCGGCCGTCCACTCCCAGGGCGCCCCCGACGTCGACGATTCGTTGAAGGGGCCGTTGCCGCCGCCCTCACACCCGTCGCGTTCGGCGTTGGCGCGGGCCCTGCGCGGGACCCGCCCCGTGTTGCTGGACGCCCAGGCCCAGGCGAACGAGCCGGACGAGCCGTTCGCCCACGCGCATCGGTGGTTGTTCGAGGTCCTGGGTGAGGGCAGCGCGGTGGTGGTGCCGCTGTACAGCCGCAGGAAGGTCTTCGGCGCGCTCACGGTGGGACGCACCGGTGTGGGGGCCGGCCACACCGAGGCCGAGATCCTGCTCCTGGGCGACATCGCCCGCCGTACCGGTCTGGTCATCGAGAGCACCCGTCTGTACGAGCAGCAGCGCGACATGGCGGTGACCCTTCAGCGACAGCTCCTGACCCCGCTGCCGCAGATCGACCACCTGAGGTTCGCCGCCCGTTACCAACCGGCGCAGCGGGCCGCGGAGGTCGGCGGGGACTGGTACGACGTGTTCCTGCTGGCCGACGGGGTCACGACCATGGTCATCGGGGACGTGGTCGGGCACGACCTGCACGCGGCGGGGCACATGGCGGAGGTGCGCAACATGCTGCGCGCGCTGGCCTGGGACCGCCAGGAGCCGCCCAGCCAGATCATGCGGCGTCTGGACGAGGTCATGACCAACACCAGTGACGCGCCCATGGCCACCGTCGTGATCGCCCGTATCGAGGGGACCGACGGCGGCCCGTGGCACCTGCATTGGGTCAACGCCGGGCATCCGCCGCCGTTGCTCATCACACCCGACGGGACCGCCCGATACCTGGAGGAGGGGCACGGTCCCCTCATCGGTATGAGCTCCGCCCTACACCTGGGGTTGGAGTGGCCCGACGCGTGGGAGGAGCTTCCGGAGCGATCCACGGTGCTTTTCTACACCGATGGTCTGGTCGAGAACCGCGATGAGCATCTCGACACGGGGTTGGAGAAGCTGCGCGGGCACGCCATGGACCTGACCCACCTGGGGTTGGAGGACTTCCTCGACGAACTCCTGGTGCGCATCAATCCCAGTGGGGACGACGTGGCCCTGTTGGCGCTGCGGATTCCGGAGGCGGGTGAGGGCGTCGGGGACGACATGGCGCCACCCCAGCACGCGCACAATCCGGCCGCCCCCGATCGGGGCGCTCCCGGTTCACGGGTGGAGGACACCCCGGTGCGTGACACCTCCGAGCCGGACTCCACCCCGGGCTGACGCCAGAGCCGTGCGCCGGAAGGCTCACGCCCGGAGAACAAGGGCCATCCCATCCCCGCCGGCCGCTCCCGTTCCTCGTGCCACGGACCGGGACCCGTACCGGCACGCCTCTCGACCTCATCCGAGGGCGGCCTACGTGTGAGGCACAACACATTCCCGCGTCCGATCCGGGTCGTGACACGCACCTTGCCCCAAAACGGATCGGCTCCTAGTTTGGAATCAATCCAGAAAACTGATTCAATACGAGAAAGCACCAGAGCGGTCCCGGCCCGAGGCGTCGAGCGTGGCACGACGAACTCCGCCGCGAAGACCACTCGCGTGGGTGTCACGAGGCCCGACACCTGTCGGTGATCCCACCGCCTTCCGTGGAGGTACAAGGAACACATGTCGTACCAGGACAACACCAAGCCGCTGACCACGGCGAACGGTGCCCCCGTCGCCAACAACCAGGACAGCCTCACGGCCGGTCCGCGCGGCCCCATGCTGCTGCAGGACCTGTGGTTCCTGGAGAAGCTCGCCCACTTCGACCGCGAGGTGATCCCCGAGCGGCGGATGCACGCCAAGGGCTCCGGCGCCTTCGGTACCTTCACCGTCACCAAGGACGTCTCCCAGTACACCAAGGCCGCGATCTTCTCCGAGGTCGGCAAGAAGACCGAGGTCTTCAACCGCTTCTCCACCGTCGCCGGTGAGCGTGGTGGCGCCGACGCCGAGCGCGACATCCGCGGCTTCGCCCTGCGCTTCTACACCGAGGAGGGCAACTGGGACATCGTCGGTAACAACACCCCGGTCTTCTTCTTCCGTGACCCGCTGAAGTTCCCCGACCTGAACCGCGCCGTCAAGCGCGACCCGCGCACCAACATGCGCTCGGCCGAGAACAACTGGGACTTTTGGACCAACCTCCCCGAGTCCCTGCACCAGGTCACCATCGTCATGTCGGACCGCGGCCTCCCCGTCGGCTACCGCAACATGCACGGCTTCGGTTCGCACACCTACTCCTTCATCAACGAGGAGAACGAGCGCGTCTGGGTCAAGTTCCACTTCCGCACCCAGCAGGGCATCAAGAACTACACCGACGGAGAGGCCCGTGAGGTCGTCGCCGACGACCGCGAGTCCTCCCAGCGTGACCTGTACGAGGCCATCGAGCGGGGCGACTTCCCCAAGTGGACCATGTACATCCAGGTCATGACCGAGGCCGAGGCCGAGGAGTACCGCTTCCACCCCTTCGACCTCACCAAGGTCTGGTCGAAGAAGGACTTCCCGCTCATCGAGGTCGGCGAGTACGAGCTCAACCGCAACCCGGAGAACTACTTCGCCGACGTGGAGCAGGTCGCCTTCACCCCGGCCAACCTGGTCCCCGGCATCGGTGTCTCCCCGGACCGCATGCTCCAGGGTCGCCTGTTCTCCTACGGTGACGCCGCCCGCTACCGCCTGGGCGTCAACCACCACCAGATCCCGGTGAACTACCCGCGCGGCGCCAAGATGGTCAACACCTACCACCGTGACGGTGCCATGCGCGTGGACGGCAACCAGGGCAGCGTTCCCGGTATCGAGCCGAACTCCTACGGCCGCTGGCAGGAGCAGCCCGCCTACGCCGAGCCGGCGCTGGGCGTGGGTGCCAACGCCGACCGGTTCAACTACCGCGAGGACGACGACAACTACTTCCAGCAGCCGGGCGACCTGTTCCGTCTGATGAACTCCGAGGAGCAGCAGCGTCTGTTCGCCAACACCGCGCGTGCGATCGACGGGGCCTCCGACGCCACCATCGAGCGCCACATCGCCAACTGCACCAAGGCCGACCCGGCCTACGGTGAGGGCGTGCGCAAGGCCATCGAGGCCCACAAGGCCGGCAGTCTGTAACGCTTCGCGGCACTAGCGAGAAGAGCCGGCACGGGCGACCGTGCCGGCTCTTCGGTGTTTCGTGCCGATGGTGGGGATCAGGAAAGCAGTTCGGTACGGCCGAACATCTGTGCGGTGGCGCGGGCGCTGGGTGTGCCGGCGTCCAGGTCCGCCCCGGCCTCGACGAGAGCCTTGACGACCTCGTCCTCACCCTTGAAGAGCGCTCCGGCCAACGGTGACTGATCGCGGCCGTTGCGCAGGTCCACGTCGGCTCCGCGTCCGATGAGTTCCCGGACGGTCTCCCCGTTGCCGTGGTAGGCGGCGAGCATCAGCAGGGTGTTGCCGTCGTTGTCGCGGACGTCGACGGCGAGCCCGTGGTCGAGGAACTCCAGGAGTTCGGTGGTCCGTCCCTCTCGGGCCATGTCCATGGCCAGGGTGATCACCCGGTCGACCTGCTCTGGTGACAGTTCGTTCATGGTTCCCATGCTAGAAGCCCTGACCAGGCCTCCCGACGTTTCGGACCGGGTTTTCCACAGGCTCTCCGCGAGATTTCCCGCGGTGGCCGAGCGGGCTCCGGGCCAGGGCGCCCGATCCATCCGAGGTGAACCGGGTCGGGGTCAGTCACAGCAATTACAGTCGCAGTCCTTGCAGCGACCGCAACAGCCGCAGCAGTTACCGCAGGTGTCCCCCACGCATTCGCAGATGTCGCACCAGGCCTCCCGGGGTTTGCCCGTCCAGGGGCCGGGGTGTGGACCACGGCAGCAGAGCTGGCAGGTACAGCACATGAACAGAGCGGCGGCGCAACCGGCGAAGAAGCCACGAGAGCGGGGTGGTGTCTCCAGGGCCGGGGTCTCACAGTTGCAAGCGGTGCAGCAGCCGCCCTTGCTCCGGTGGCCGCCATCGTCACCGGAGCCACCCCCGCCGTGTCCATGTCCCGACCCCGAACCTCCACCGTGGTCGCCGTGACCACCGTGGAAGTGATCACCGGCCCCGTACCCGGGGTGGTGGTGTCCGCCTGAGACGGGCCCGTATCCGGGATGGCCCGCACCGTATCCGGGCTGCCCCGGGTGGCCGGCGTGAGAGAAGGTACGTGAGACGGCTCGGCGCAGTTCGGTGACGAGCAGGGCGCGGACCAGGCGGTCATCGGCGAACTCGGTGGCGTCCAAGGCCAAACGCACGCCCAGAACGGCGTCGTCGCAGAGCTCACGGGCCCGGTCGGCTCCGGTCTCGGTGGCGGTCAGGGGGTTCCAGGAACCGTTGGCGAGGTCGTCCTTCTGGTCCTCCACGGCGTCCAGCAGGTGGGCGATCCGACCGAAGAGCCGACCGGCCTCGTGGAGCGGTTCGGCGTTGGCGGGGCGCTCGGCCAGCACCGCGGTGTACGCGAACGCCTCGGCGGTGGCCTCCTCGGTGGGTGCCGTCACGGTGAGGACGTCGGTGCCCGGACCGGCGACCGCCTCGACCTCGCTTTGGCGATCCATGACGGCGGTGAGCGCGGAGGTGTCGAAGCCCAGACCGGTGCCCGCCTCCCTCGCGTCCTGCTGCCAGCGTCGCGCCATCCTCCCGGCGACAGCGCGCACTCCGGGCCGGGCGAGGCGCCCGTCGCCGTCCTCGATGTGGTCGCTGATCTTGCCGGAGGCCAGCATCAGCGACACCGTGGCGGCCAGGTTCGCACCGGTGCCGTCGGCGACCCGCGCGGAGCGCATGCCGCGCAACAGGCAGGGGCCGACGGCCCGGGTTCCGGCCTCGGCCCGGGACTGTGCGGCGGTCAGCACCGAGATGACCAGACCGTCGTGGTTGGTGGCCAGGCGCGAGGCCTGACCGTGCCCATCGCGCAGGGCCAGGCAGAGCCCGCACAGATGGGACATCCACTCCGTGGCCAACCCGCCGGGCAGAGTGTGCCGACAGGGCCGCAGGATTCCGAACACGACCGCTCCCATTTCCTCACGGAGTCCCACCTGGGGACTCTCACGCAACGGGGTACGACTCCCGTCACGGGCATTCGGTTCGGATTATCCCGTCATCGGCCCTTGGCGCTCGCTCTGGCAGGTCAGCGCAGGGAGGGGGATCCACAGCACTTCTTGTACTTGCGCCCCGAAGCGCACCAGCAGGTGTGGTTGCGTTCGGGCGGCCAGGGCAGGCGACGGTCCGACTCGTCGGGGACCTCGGCTTCGCTCCACGCCATCAGGGTTCTCGGGTCGCACGGGTCGAGTCCGGTGTGGGCGACGAAGTCCGCCACCTCACCCACCTCCGCGGTGAGCACGACGAAGTGCACGTCCGGTCGTTCCTTGGCCTCGGCGCGCAGCTCCCGCTCGGCGTCGAGGAAGTAGGTCGCCTCGGTCCGTTCGAGCCGGACCCATCCACGTTCGAGGACCTCGGGCAGCGCCTTGCGGGAGAAGACCACCTGAACGGCGACGATCTGTGCGGGCGGCTCCTCCTCGTCGTATCCGAGGGGCCCGTCGAGCGGGTCACCCACTCCCAGGGGGTCGGCCGGGAGTAGTTCCTGCGCGGCGAGGGTGTGCGTGTCGTGTTCGTCGGCGGGCATCCCGAGCGCCTTCCGCACCCGTGCCCGCCCCTGGAGCGGAAGCAGGTCGTAGGCGCTCAGGTCGGCGATCGCGTCGGCCGGGAGCGCCAGGTGGTCGCGTGCTCCGATGTTGAAGCAGCGCAGCGCCTTGTCCGCCTCACCCCGGCTCTCGAACCGTTCGGCGAAGAGCGCCGCGGGGCCCGGTGTCAGCTCGTCCGGGTTCACGGCCTCGTTCACAAGCCGGTTCGCCTCCTTCTCGTTCCCCTCGTCCTCATACAGGCAGACCAGGTCGAACAGGGCGTACTGGCCGTCCTCCGGGGTGGGCGGATGGGCATGAAGCGTCTGGAGCAGGAGCCGGGCCTGATCCGGACGCTCGTTGGCGAGGAGGAGTTCGCTCGCCATCAGGAGGATCTCTCCGGTCTCCTCGGGAGCGCTCGTGTCGAGATCGTCGAGGATCTCCTGGGGCAGGTCGAGCTGGTGGATCGGCTTCCACGGTTCGAGGTCGAAGAGGCCGGCGGGCTCGACCGATCGGGGTTCATCGGGTGTCATACCAGCACGTTAGCCAAGAGGGAGGCCGGGGATGGCGCGCAGCAGGTCGAGGACGCCGGTGTCGGCCCGCGCCCCCGTCTCCAGGCCGGCGGCGAAGGCCACCAGCAGGACGAGGAACAGGAGCAGATGGCGGGGCCAACGGCGCCCCCGTCTGTTCGCGGCGGCGGGGTCGGCGTCGATCCAGGACTGGTCCAAGCGAGCGATCTCCCTGCGTAGTTCCTGGACCTCGGAGTGGTAATGGTCGCGTTCACCGCGTACCCGTCCGAGTTCGGCGCGTTCGGCCCGGATGGCGGCGCGTACGTCGGCCACGTCGGTGCGGGCGCCTTCGGGGCCGCGTCGCCGGTGCCAACGTTCCAGGCGGGCCAGTGGCAGGTCGACGTAGTGGGTGGGCCAGTTGTCGTCGGAGTCGGAGTATCCCTCACCGGCCTCCGGTTCGGTCTCGGAGGCGTAGTCGAGGGGTTCGTCGCCCTCCCCCACGGCCGTTTCGGTGGCCTCGTCGAGGACCGGCAGGGGTGGGGCGTCGGCGGGGGTGCGACCTTCGGGGCGATCGGGGGCGGGGGGTTCGGGGTGGTCGGGTTCGGGGTCCGGGGCCGGGTCGGGGATCTCGGCGGCCGTGGAGCCCGAGGAGGCGCCGATGGTCCAGGCCGGTTTCGATTCCGGGACCGGTTCGTGGTGGTGCTCCGGCTCGGGCGGCTCCGGTGATTCGGGCGGGCCCGTTTCGAGGTCATCCCGAGGCTCGGGGAGCGGTTCGGGTTCGAGGGGGTCCACGGTGTCGGGGAACTCGCGCTCCTCGGGGCCTTCCTCGGTGTCGGAGAACGGGTCGGGGGCCTCCTGGAGCTCTTCCTCCGCTTCCGGCGGCTCGACGGTCCGGGCGGGCGCCGTCGGGCGCGGGTCGAGCCAGTCGTGGAGCCGGTCGAGCCGGCCCGCGAAGGTGGCCCCCTCGGGAACACCCCGGGAACGCAGGTGTTGGGCCAGGGCGTCGCCGCCCTCCTCTCGCAGGACCGTGACCAGGCCGTCGGCGACCTTGAGGTACTCGGCCGGGGCCGGGTCCCGGAAGGGGCCCTTGGCGGAGGCGGGGCCATCGGGTGGCCCGAAGGCCAGGTGCGGACCGTCCTCCACGCCCAGGACCGGGTCGTAGGTGGAGAAGGACCAGCTCCAGCCGGCGGCGGGGATCGCGGCCCGTGGCGTCAGGACCTCGTGCAGGATTCGGTGCATGCCCCAGAGGAATCGCAGCTGGGTGGCCTGCCACAGGTCGGCGCGTTCCGGGTCCAGGGTGATGTGGATGGGCCGGTCGGGGTGGGCCAGGGCGCGGGCGATCGCGCCGACGAGGAGTGGTTCGTCGCCGATGCGGGTCTCGGCGGCGCGGCGGTCGCGGGTACGCAGGGCACCGGGCGCGGCGGTCAGTTCCCAGGGGTCGGGTGTGGCCAGGGGGCGCATGGTGGCCCAACCGGGTGTGGGTGGGCGGCTCTGCGCGGGTCGGGTGTTGGGGTTCTCGTGCAGGGACAGGATGCGCGAGAGGGTGAGCCCGCCGGTGGGTCCGACGATGGCCCAGGCGTGGGCCTCGCGGACGTCGCCGGGCCATCGGTAGACGAGGGCGCTCTGCCCGTCGGGGTAGTGGTGCGCCCACAGGGTCTCGGGGTAGTCGCCGGGGTCGACGCCCGGCAGGGCGGACCGGTAGTCGGCGGTGAGTGCCGGCAGTAGCCGGTCACGCCAGGAGCGCAGGACCGGTTGGTCGCGTTCGGGCAGTGAGGTGGCGGCGGGTCCGGGTCCGACACGGCCGAGGAGGGTGGGTTCGGCCCAGGCGAAGTGGATCTGCTCATAGGCCTTGTCGTCGGCGCCCGAACGCCGGTCGGACGACTCTGTGCTTTCGGGCAAGTGGCCCCTCCCACGGGTTGGCGACCCGGCCGGTCGCGCGCTTCCCTAGGGAAGGTATCCGTCGCAAGCGTCAAGAAACCGCAAAAGCAGAGCTACGTGCATCTTTGCGACGTTTGCACCGATTGTGAGGGTTGAGGGCTTCGCCTGAAGAGGGCGGCTTCACCGGGCACTCTCCTCCCGACGAAGCCGCCCCCTGCTTCGAGCCCGCGGCTGAAAGCGCTTCCCACGATTCCGGACGCGAGCGTCTGGACGGGCTCCGCGCGAGGCCGTGACCGAAAGCGCTTTCCAACCCCTCCGGCCACGGCCCCTCCCCCGTTCTGCGCGCGGACCCTCAGTGCGCGGCGGTGAGGCGCTCGTGCTGTTCGGCGCTCAGGCGCAGGTCAACGCCTTCCAGGACCTCGTCGAGCTGGCCGGTCGAGCTGACCCCCACCAGCGGCACGATGGCCGGGTCGTGATCCAGCAACCAGGCGAGCACCACCTGGTTGCGACTACCGCCGGTCTCCTTGGCGACCTCGTCGAGCACCGCCAGGCGCGCCGGGGTGCCCGGGTGATCGTAGGCGTACTCGAACGGCCGGTCGGGCCGGGTGTAGGCGCCCGACAGCAGCGAGTTGTACACCAACAGGGTGTGATCGCGCCCCTGCGACGCCTCGGAGCGGATGAAGTCGAACAGCTCCGGGGTGACGAACCTGTGCCCGGATGACTGAAGGGGCACCTCGTCGCGCGCCTGCAGGTAGGTGTAGCGGTACTGCAGGACGCGTGGGCGCGGCCATCCGTGGTTCTCGGTCGCGGCGCGGGCGCGTTCCAGCCGCCACGTGCGGTGGTTGCTCATCCCGAGCTCACGTACGTGTCCGCGCTCGACCAGGTCGGCGAAGACGCCCATGGTCTCCTCGATCGGGGTGAGGGGGTCCTCCCTGTGGGCGTAGAGCAGGTCCAGGGTGTCCACGCCCAGTCGTCGCCTGCTGCGTTCGACCGCGGCGGTGACGGCCTGGGCCGACAGCCCTTCCTGGGCCTCCAGCCCGGCGCCGGGGATGGTGGGCTGGGCGCCGACCTTGGTCGCGATGAAGACCTCGTCGGTGATACCGCGCTCGCGCCGCCACCGCCCCAGTAAGGTCTCGCTCTCGTGCCCCCGGCCGTCCTCGACCCAGAACTGGTAGCAGTCGGCGGTGTCGATGAACGTGCCGCCGGCGTCGACGAACCGGTCGAGCAGGGCCAGGGAGGTGTCGGGGTCGGTGGTCGAGCCGAACTGCATCGCGCCCAGGCACAGGGCGCTGACGGTGCGGTCGCCGATGGTGGTGTAGCGCATCAACCGGTCTCCTTCACGGGGGTGTCCATGGAACCTTCGGGGCGCCGAGCGAGTTCGGGACGCTCCGAGAGCACCCCGAGGTAGTAGTCGATCTTGTGGCGGATGGCCTCCTGGCGTTCGCGCAGCTGTTCGATGTGCGCGTTCAGTCGGTGCTGGTGGCTCTGCAACACCTCGACCCGTTCGGGGATGGTGTGGTCGCCCTCGCGCACGAGTTCGGCGAATTCGCGCAGTCGGGAGATGGGCATGTCGGTGTCGCGTAGGCAGCGCACCAGGTGGAGGAGTTCGACGTCGTCGGCGCGGTAGCGGCGGTGTCCGCTGGGCGCGCGGTCGACGCGGCGCAGCAGTCCGGCCTTCTCGTAGTAGCGGAGGGTGTCCAGGGTGAGTTCGAAGCGTTCGGCGATCTCGCCCGGGGTGAAGTAGTCCTTCATGGGACAAAGCATGGGACCTGGAGCGCGCTCCAGGTCAAGTCCTCGACCGGAAAACGTCGATGAACCCCGAACACCACTGGTGGGGCGGCATGTGGTGGATTCGGCGGATGAGGTGGACCCGGGTCCTCCGTCGTCAGTCGACGCTGCCGCGGATGGCGCCCACCACGGCCGCGGTGAGGTCCTCGATGATCTCGTCCTCGCCGACCTCGGGGTGTTCGAGCCACCACTCCCCCGCCGCCTGGACCATGCCGACCACGGCGTGCGCGGCGATCTGGGCGCGCAATCGACCCTGGATACGGTTCTCGATGAGGAGCAGGTCGGCGAGTTCCTCGCCCAGACGACGGACCATGAGGCCCAGGTCGCTGCGGGTGCGCACGTCCTCGGAGGTGGCCCGGTCCATGAGGAACCGGTACAGGTTGAGGTTCTGGGAGATCATCGACAGGTACGCGCCGACGGTGGCCCGGGCCCGGATCTCGAAGTCGGTGTGCTGGTGCAACTCGGCGCGGATGCGCTCGATGAGCGGGTCCACGTGGCGCCGGGCCAGCGCCTGGTAGAGGCCGCCCTTGTCACCGAAGTGCCGGTACAGGATGGGTTTGCTGATGCCCGCCTCGGTGGCGATGGCGAGCATGGAGGCCTCGTGGCCCTCCCGTTGGATCACCCGATCGGCGGCGTCCAGGATGGCCTTGCGCCGTTGGGGGTCGCGTCCACGCACGTTGCGTCCACGGTGGGGGGCGGGGGCGTCGTTCTCACCGGGCACCGTCTGTCGGATGTCTTCGAAGGCCACAAGGGTTCACCGTAGCGGTTTCGGGGCGGCGCGGGGCCACCGGGCGGGTTCAGGTCCTCAGCGCGATCCAGGTCGCACCGGCCTGGGCGAGGAGACCGCCCTCGGCGTCGTACAGAGCGCTTCCGGTGTGGATCTTGCGGCCGTCCACCGACGCCAGCCGGCCCATGACCACGGTGGTCTGGCCCACCTTCGGGACGCTGAGCACCTGGGCGGTGAAGCGGCCCAGCAGGATGGGGCGTCCGGTGATGTCGTGGGACCAGCCACCGGGACAGTCCAGTGCCGCCCACACCTGGGCGAACGCGGCGGAGCCGGTGCCGTCGTCGACCGCTTCGTCGACCTCCCACGTGCAGGCGACGGTGTTGCCGACGTTGGCGCGACCGTCGCCCGGTAGGACCTGGCCGGGGAACAGGCGCAGCCCGTCACCCTCCTGGCGCTCGGGGCCACAGCTGTAACAGCGCGGGAAGGGGTGGTCGTCGAACCCGGGGTAGAGCCGGCTCGCGTTCTCGGCCTCGGCGACGGAGACGGGACCACCGGGGATCACGCCGCGGTCGAAGGGGGCCACGCGTACCGCCTCGGCGATCGGGGTGGTCTCGCCGGACTCCTCGGTCTCGTCGCCGGTCAGGAGCAGGGCGTCCTCTCCATCGGGTTCGACGGTCAGCGGCCGGTCCAGCGGCGGCGGGGTGCGCAGGGTGACCTGTACGGCCGTGCCGCCGACGCGGGTGAGCCGTTCGGCGAGCAGGCCGGCGCTGTAACCACCGTTGCCGGACCCGTCGGGACCGTTGAATCCGCCGGGGATGGTGATCGTGGGGGTGCCGCTGCCGGGTTTCATGCGCCAAAGGGTAGTGGGCGTGTCCGGATTGTCCGCGCCCACCCCCTTCCACTCCCGAGAGGGGTCCCCCCGATCAGATCGTCTCTACCGAACGGGCAGGCCGGTGATGGTGCGGCCGATGATGAGCTTCTGGATCTCGCTGGCGCCCTCGAAGATGGTGAAGATGGTGGCGTCGCGGTGCCAGCGCTCCACCGGGTACTCGCGGGTGTAGCCGTTGCCGCCCAGGATGCGCAGAGCGTTCTGGGTGACGAAGGTGCCCGTCTCGGAGGCGTAGAGCTTGCTCATGGAACCTTCGGCGTTGTCGAAGTCCTTGCCGTTGCGGGCCATCCAGGCCGCGCGCCAGACCAGCAGGCGCGCGGCGTCGATGCGGGTGGCCATGTCGGCGAGCAGGAAGGCCACGCCCTGGTTGTCGCCGATGGGTCTGCCGAACTGCTCGCGCTGGACGGAGTAGTCACGGGCGTACTCGTAGGCGGCGCGCGCGGTGCCGACCGCCATGACGCCGACACTCGGGCGAGAGGCCTCGAAGGTCTTCATGGCGGCTTGTCCCTTGGAGCGCTTTCCCTCCTTGGCGCGGGCCAGACGCTCGTCGAGCTTGTCCTTACCGCCCAGCAGGCAGGAGCCGGGTACGCGCACGTCGTCCAGGACCACCTCGGCGGTGTGCGAGGCGCGGATGCCGTGCTTTTGGAACTTCTGACCCTGCGACAGCCCCGGGGTGTTCGGCGGAACGATGAACGACGCCTGGCCGCGCGAGCCCAGTTCGGGTTCCACACTGGCCACGATGACGTGGACGTCGGCGATGCCGCCGTTGGTCGCCCAGGTCTTGACGCCGTTGAGGACCCACTCGTCCTTGGCCTGGTCGTAGACGGCGCGGGTCTTGATGGCGGAGACGTCGGAGCCGGCGTCGGGCTCGGAGGAACAGAACGCGCCGAGCTTGACGTCGTCGGCGGTGCCGAACATCTGCGGCACCCATTCGAAGAGCTGGTCCTGGGTTCCGTTGGAGGCGACGGAGACCGCGGCCAGACCGGTGCCGGTGATGGACAGGGCGATGCCGGGGTCGCCCCAGTAGAGCTCCTCGAAGGCGACGGGGATGCCCAGTCCACTGGGTTCGAGCCACTGGTTCGCGAAGAAGTCCAGGGAGTACAGGCCGATCTTGGCGGCCTCCTGGATGATCGGCCAGGGCGTCTCCTCACGCTCGTCCCATTCGGCCCCGGCGGGGCGGATGACGTCCTTGGCGAACCCGTGGGCCCAGTCCCGGACGTCGCGGACGTCCTGACTCGGTTCCAGGCTGAAGGTGGGGGCGGTGTCCTCGCTCATGCGCTTACGTCCTTCGTCGGACCCTCCGGGGGTGGAGGGACGGCCTACGTGTGTTACCAACGGTAACACGCACGAATTCCCCCACGCCAGGGCGATCTCCACCCGAATGACCAGTGCGGGGCTCGGGAAACAGGAAGGTCCCGGTCGAGCCTGGGACTCGACCGGGACCCCGCCCCGAACCGCCTACGGCCGGGCGCCGCGCGGCGGCAGTTCCAGATCCTCGACCACCGCGCCGGGCCGGGCCACGACCCTGGCGGCCAGCGCGTGCGCCCGGCGAGCGGACTCCACGGCGCCCTCCCCCCGCAGCCGCGCCGCGAGGTAGCCGGCGTTGAAGGAGTCCCCCGCCGCCGTGGTGTCGACGACCTCGTCCACCACCTCGGCCGGCACGTGCACCGGTTCCGAGCCGGTCTCCTCCTCGACCAGGACCACGCACCCGCGGGCACCGTCCTTGACCACGACCTCCCGCGGCCCCTGGCCACGCAGACGCCGGGCCGCCGCCTCGGGTGATTCGTCGCCGAACAGCGCCCTCTCGTCGTCGAAGGTCGACAGCGCCGTGTCGGCCAGGCCATAGGCCGTGCTCACCGCCTCGCGCGCGGCCTCCCGGTTCGGCCAGCCGGCGGGCCGGTAGTTGCTGTCGAACACCACACGCGCGCCCTGTTCACGCGCCCGCGCCAAGAGCTCCCACAGGCGCCGCCTCGCCTTGTCCGTCAGCAGTTGCAAGGTCACCGCGGACAGGTAGAGCACGTCGTGGCCGCCCAGCCCATCGGCGAGGTCGTGCCCCTCGCCGAAGAGTCCGCGCGCGGGCGAGCGCGACCGGTAGTAGGTGAACGAACGCTCGCCCTCGTCGTCGGTGCGCACCAGGTACAGCCCCGGTTGGGCGCCGCTCACCCGCCCCACCAGGTGTGTTCCCACGCCTTCCCCGCGCATGGTCTCCAGCACGAGGTCGCTGTAGTGGTCGTCGCCCAGCAGTGTCAGGTAGTCCACGCCCACCTCCTGGAGCATGGTGCTCCGGGCCAGGTAGACGGCGGTGTTGTAGGTGTCACCGGCCACGCTCAGGCGTAGGTCGCGTTCGGTGCGGTGGGTGAGTTCGAGCATGCACTCACCGATGGCCAGGAACCGCGTCACCGCTCCACCTCTGCTCTCTTCTCGCGCGCCGCGGCGAAGTGCCCGGCGAGGTCGTCGACCTCCAAGAGCGCGGAGCCGACCGCGACCGCGAACGCCCCGGCCGCCGTCCAGTCCGGCACCTCTCGCGGGCCGATCCCGCCGGAGGGTATCAGCCGGCATCCCGGCAACACCGGGGCCAGGGAACGGAGGTATCGGGTCCCGCCCACGTGTGCGGGGAACACCTTGGCGACCCCCGCGGCGGCGACCGACGCGAGCTCCCCCGGTGTGTGGCCGCCCTCGATCAGCAACGTCCCGGAGCCGGACACGGCACGCCGCACCTCGGGCACCGGGTAGGGGCTGACCAGGAAGGTCGCGCCGTGCCCCAGCGCCCGTTCGGCCACGGCCGGTTCGGTGACGGTGCCCATTCCCCAGACCAGGTCCGGCATCGTCTCGGTGAATTCCGCGAGCCGCTCGTCCCAGCCGGGGATGGAGGTGGTCAGTTCCACCGCCTTCGCACCGCAGTCGCGCAGCCGGTGGACCTGGTCCCTCAGCCGCGACGGGTCGCGGGTGCGCAGCACGGGCAGGATCCCGGCCGCGCCCAACGCTTCGAGGACGTCCTCGTTCGAGACTGTCATGTCGGTTCCCCTCACCAGTCGTGCATGGAGCCGTCCAGGCGGCGGTTCACCGGCAGGTACCTGGGTTCGTAGGGGTAACGGGCCGCGGCCTCCTCGTCGATCTCCACGCCCAGGCCGGGGGCGTCGCCGGGGTACATGTAGCCGTCCTCGAACGTGTAGGAGGTCTTGAACACCTCGGAGGCCGGCTCCAGGTGGCCCATGTACTCCTGGATGCCGAAGTTGGGCACGGTCAGGTCCAGCTGCAGCGCGGCGGCGAACGACACCGGGGACAGGTCCCCGGCACCGTGCGAACCGGTGCGCACCCCGTGCAGGTCGGCCAGATCGAAGATCTTGCGCAGGTGGGTGATGCCGCCGGTGTGGGAGACCGACGTCCTGATGTAGTCGATGAGCCGGTTTTCGATCAGGTACCGGCAGTCCCAGATGGAGTTGAAGACCTCGCCCACCGCCAACGGGGTGGTGGTGTGCTGCCGGATGGTCCGGAAGGCCTCCTGGTCCTCGGCCGGTGTCGCGTCCTCGATCCAGAACATCCGGTAGGGCTCCAGGGACTTGCCCAACTGGGCGGCCTCCAGCGGGGAGAGCCGGTGGTGCACGTCGTGCAGCAGGTGGAAGTCGTAGCCGAACCGGTCCCGGACCGCCTTCATCATCTTCGGCGCGAAGTCCAGGTAGTAGGGCGTGTGCCAGGCGTTGTCGGAGGGCATCGCGGCGTCGGCGGGTTCGTAGGTGTGGCCGGTGCCCGGGTGGTGCAGCCCGTAGGTGCTGTCCAGTCCGGGGACGGCGGCCTGGACCCGCACGGCCTTGTAGCCCTGGTCGAGGTAGCCCGCCACGTCGTCGAGGAGTTCGTCGATGGTGCCCCCGCTGGCGTGACCGTAGATCATGACGCCCTCGCGCGCGGCCCCGCCGAGCAGCCGGTGGACGGGTTGTCCGGTGACCTTGCCGAGGATGTCCCACAGGGCGCAGTCGACCGCGGCGATGGCGGTCATGGTCACCGGTCCGCGCCGCCAGTAGGCGCCCCGGTACAGGTACTGCCAGATGTCGTTGATCCGACCGGCGTCACGGCCCACCAGGAGCGGGCACACGTGGTCGCGCAGGTAGGACACCACCGACAGCTCACGCCCGTTGAGCGTGGCGTCGCCGATGCCGGTGACCCCGTCCTCGGTGGTGATCTTCAGGGTGACGTAGTTGCGTCCGGGGCACGTCACGATGACGTCCGCTGAGGCGATCTTCATGGTCGGTTCCTCGTTCGGTTCGGGGTGGTGTGGGCGACCGGGGCGGTGTGCGCTCACGAAGCGGCGTCGAGTTCCTCGACGCGGCGCGCGACCTCGGCGGCCAGGGTGGTGTCGTGTGCCAGGGAGGGGTCCAGGAGGGCCAGGACACGGGGGACGGCTTCGTCGACCGGGCCGGCGGCCGCCTTTCGTGCCGGCTGGGAGCGGGGGTCGGAGACCGGTGCGCCCAAGCCGCGCAGATGGCATACCCAGGCGGCCAGGACCCGAGACGCCGCCCGAGGTATGCGTCCCCGCGCGCGTTCGGCCCGCACCGTCGGCAGGATCCGGACCGGGAGCTTCACCGACCCGTCCGCGGCGATCTGCGCCAGCAGGTGGCGCATCCTCGGGTTGGACCAGCGCCGCAGGAGCGCGTCCAGGTAGTCCCCGATCTCTTCCTCGGGCAGGTCGAGGTGGGGGCGGGCCTCCTCCCACCACTCCCGCAGCCAACCGAGGCAGACCGGGTCGTCCACGGCGTCGGCGACCGTGGTGTGTCCGCGAGCGCTCCCGGCGTAGGCCAGCAGGGAGTGTCCGCCGTTGAGCAGGGTGAGTTTGCACTGTTCGTAGGGGGTGACGTCGTCGGTGATCACCGCTCCGGTGGACTCCCAGTCCGGGCGTCCGGCCGGGAATTCACCGCCGATCACCCACTGGGTGAACGGTTCGGTGACCACCGGGGAGGCGTCGCGCGCCCCGGTCCGGGCCAGGACCGCGTCGCGGTCCTCGTCGGTGGTGCGCGGGGTGATGCGGTCGACCACGGTGGTGGCGTAGACGGCGGTCCGCTCCACCAGGGGGAGCAGATCGGGGTCCACGAGCGCGGCCATGTCGCGGACGACGGTGCGGACAACGGAGCCGTTGTGGGGCAGGTTGTCGCAGGGCACGAGGGTGATCGGCCCCAGCCCGGCGCGTGCGCGGGCGGCGAGCCCGGCCAGAAGCCGTGCGGGCACGGTGGAGACCGGGGCCGTCGGGTCGCGCCGCAGGGTCTCGACGTCCTCGCGTACTCCGGGGTGGTCGACGTCGAGTCCGATGCCGGGGACGTGCAGGTAGGCGGCCTCGGTGACCGTGGAGGTGACCACGGCCAGGTCGGGTGAGCGGAAGTAGCCCAGCCACGAGGCGTGGTCCGCGGCCGAGTGGACGGCGGAGACGCTGCCCACGACCTCGAAGCGGTCGCCGTCCTCGTGTCGGGTGACGAGTGTGTACAGCCCCTCCTGTGGCCGCAGCGCGTCGGCGGGTCCGTCCCGGCGTCCGGTGAAGGCGGCGATGCCCCAGCGCCCCGGGGCGTGGTGGGTGTACCAGGCCAGGTGCGCGCGGAAGAAGTTGCCCAGGCCCAGGTGCACGATGCGGACCGGTGCGGGTTCGAGGTCGGGCCGGCCGGCGCGGGTGAGGGTGCGTGCGGTCGTGTCCGCCCCTTCCTTGGACGGGTTCACAGCTTGAACACCCCCCGAGGGATGGTGGTGCACAGCTCCACCGCGACCTCGGCGGCCTCGTCCTCCGCCAACCGGTGTTCGGCGACCAGCCCCGCCAGGTATCCGCTGTCCAGGCGGCGGGACATGTCGTGCCGGGCCGGGATCGAGCAGAAGGCCCTGGTGTCGTCGATGAACCCGGACGTGCGCGTGAACCCGGCCGTCTCGGTCACGGCACCGCGGAACCGGCGCACCGCTTCGGGCGCGTCCAGGAACCACCAGGGGGCGCCCGCGTACACGGACGGGTAGAAGCCCGCCAGCGGGGCGATCTCACGAGAGAACGTGGTCTCGTCCAGGGTGAACAGGACCAGGTGGAGGTTCGGGTGGGTTCCGTAGCGCTCCAGCAGGGGGCGCAGCGCCTCGGTGAACTCCGCCCGGACGGGGATGTCGTGGCCGGTGTCGGGTCCGTGGGCCCGGAAGGTGGGTGTGTGGTGGTTGCGCCGCACTCCCGGGTGGAGGGTCATGACCAGACCGTCCTCGGTGGACATGCGGGCCATCTCCAGCAGCATGTGACGCCGGAAGGCCGTGGTCTCCTCCGGTGTGGCCGTACCGGTGCGGGCGGCGCGGTAGATCCGTTCGGCCTCGCCCGCGTCGAGCGGGTCGGTGCGCACGTCGAAGTGGCTGTGGTCGGCCGAGGTCGCCCCGAGCTCGACGAAGCGGCGGCGGCGCTCCTCCAAGGCCCTGACGTATCCGGTGTGGTCGCCCGTGTCGATCCCGGCGACCTCGCCGAGCCGGTCCACGTCCTCGACCCATCCGGGTCGGCCGGCCTCCAGGTAACGGTCGGGCCGGAAGGTGGGGATGACGCGCCCGTTCCACGTGGGGTCCTCGCGCAGCGAGCGGTGCGCGAGCAGGTCGTCGGCGGGGTCGTCGGTGGTGGCGAGCACCTCCACGCCGAAGCTCCGGAAGAGCGCCCGAGGCCGGAACTCGTCCCTGGCCAGGCACTCCGCGATCCGGTCGTGGATCGCGTCGGCGGTGGCCGCCGAGGGCCGTTGCTCGACCCCGAAGATCTCCGACAGCTCGGACTCCAGCCAGTACCGGGACGGTGTGCCCCGCAGGACGTCCCACCGTGAGCACAGGGCGCGCCAGATCGACCGCGACTCGGCTTCGGTCAGATCGTCCCGCCCCACGCCGAGCTCGTCGAGGGAGAACCCGGCGGCGTGCAGGATCCGGGTGACGTAGTGGTCCTTGGTGACCAGCAGCGTCGCGGGATCGGAAAAGGCCGCGTCCTCGACGAACAGCCGTGGATCGACGTGCCCGTGCGGGGAGAGGATCGGGAGTTCGCGCACGTGCCGGTAGAGCCGTCGCGCGATCGACCGGACCGACGGATCCGTGGGCAGCAGACGATCCGGGTGCGGTGCCAGGGGCGCGGTTGATGTCATGGCCACATGCTGAGGCCCACCTCACACGGACGGCAACGAGTTGCCGTGAGTTGCCCTGGACGGCCGGCGTCACGCCACCGGGTCGGCTCCGTGGGGTCCCGTGGAGCGGCGACGGATCAGCGAGGTGGGCACCACCAGCGGGGTCTCGGTCTGGGGTCGGGCGCCGTTGAGCACCGCCAACAGGTGGCCCACCGCCGTGGAACCGATCTGGTAGAGCGGGGCGGCGACGGTGGTCAGCCCCGGTGTGACCAGCTGGGCGCCGAAGATGTCGTCGAACCCGATGACGCTGAAGTCCTCCGGGACCCGGTGGCCGTGCCCGAGCAGTTCGCCCATGAGGCCGATGGCGAGCAGGTCGTTGTAGGCGATCACGGCGCTGGTGGGTTCGCGGCGCAGCGCACGCCCCGCTTCCACTCCCCCTTCGAGGGTCGGGGGGAAGGGCCCGATCCGGCGCACCTTCGGGCCCGCGCCCCGGGCGGCCTCGCGCAGTTCCCGCCAGCGCATCCCGTCGGTCCAGGACGCCTCCGGGCCGGCGACGTAGGTGAACCTGTCGTGTCCGAGTCCGCGCAGGTGGTCGATGGCGCGGCGGGCCCCGCTACTGATGTCGGTCACCACGCTCGGCACCCCGGTCACCACCCGGTTGAGCACGACCATCGGTCGTTGTTTGGCGGTCACCCGGATCGTGGAGTCCGACATGCGAGAACTGGCCAGGACGATGCCCTCGACCATCGGCAGGGTGCGTTCCAGCGCCTGGCGTTCCAGCAGGTCCGACTCTCGGGTGTCGGTGAGCAGCACGGTGTATCCGGCCTTGGTGGCGGCGTCCTGCGCGCCCCGGATGATGTCGAAGTGGAACGGATTGGTGGCGTCGGCGACCACCAGGGCCAACATCGAGGTGCGTTCGACGGGCAGCGACCGCGCCAGGGGGTTGACCCGGTAGCCCAGGTCGTGGGCCACGCGCCTGATGCGTTCGGCGGTCTCGGCGTTGACCCTGCCCGGTCGGGAGAAGGCGCGGGAGACCGTGGACGGCGAGACCCCGGCGGCCTCGGCGACGTCGTAGATCGTGGGTGGGCGCCGCTCGACCGGGTCGTCGTTCCCGCAGACCTCACCTGACATGCGCACAACCTATCGCGGTCGCCGTGGCACTCGATCGGTGCGCCGATCGAGCCCCCGACGATGGGCCGCCGAGGGGCGTCGAGGTGGAGCGCACGCCAACATATGGCAACTTCTTGCCGGGCCCGTAGGCCGGTGTGACTCTGAGCACACCACCCCGATTGGAAGTTCACGACATGACCGAATCCCCTCGTCAGCGCACTTCCGGCCCACGCGTTACCGCCCTGGCGATCCCACTCGCCCTGGCGGTCGCCCTCGGGCCGGCCACCGTGCCGGACGTCGCCGCCGCGGACGAGAACCCCCAGGTGGAGTCACGCGTCAAGGACGTGATCGATGTCGACGGCGCCGACTTCCGGGACCTGGACGACGACGGAGAACTCGACCCCTATGAGGACTGGCGCCTGCCGGTCGAGGAAAGGGTCGACGACCTCGTCGGGAAAATGGACCTGGAAGAGATGGCCGGGCTCATGCTCATCGACACCCTCAACGCCGAATGCGTCGACGGAGAACGCGGGACCGTGCCCCCTCTCGCCGACGATTACGTCGATCACCAGCACATGCACAGATTCGTCTTCCGAAATACCGTGACCAGCCCCGATGAAGCCGAATGCGGTGAATCCGAAGCCGGATTCAACGCCTCGACCAGCGTCACCCCGGAAGAGGCCGCCGATTTCACCAATTCCGTCCAGGAGATGAGCGAGTCCACGCGCCTGGGCATCCCCGCGTTGTTCAAGTCCAACGCCCGCAACCACATCGACCCCGACGCGCGTGCGGGCATCAACGAGTCCGTCGGTACGTTCACCTCCTTCCCCAAGGAGGCCGGGATCTCGGCCGCCTCGCTCGGCGCCGAGGCCGCCACCACCGGGGAGGAGCCGACCACCGGCGACATGGCCATGGTGGAGGACTTCTCCCACGTGATGGGCCAGGAGTGGCGTTCGATCGGTCTGCGTGGGATGTACGGCTACATGGCCGACCTGTCCACGGAACCGCGCTGGTACCGCACGCACGAGACCTTCACCGAGGACGCCGAACACGCCTCCGCGGTCATGGGCACGCTCGTGGAATCGCTTCAGGGACCGGTCCAGGACGGTGTCTCGCTGAGCCCGGACAGTTCCGTGGCGCTCACCCTCCAACACTTCCCCGGGGGCGGCCCGCAGCAATTGGGACTGGACCCGCACTATTCCTTCGGCAAGTCCCAGGTGTACCCCTCCGACGGTTTCGCCGAGCACCTTCTGCCGTTCGAGACCGCCATCGACGCGGGCGTCTCCTCGATCATGCCCTATTACGGGGTTCCGGTCGACGTCTCACACGAGGGACAGGAATTCGACGAGGTGGGCTTCGCCTTCTCGGACGACATCGTCGACGAACTCCTGCGCGAACGAATGGGATTCTCCGGATACGTCAACTCCGACACCGGGATCATCAACGACCGCGCTTGGGGGCTGGAGGAGGCGACCGTTCCGGAAAGGGTCGCCGCCGCCATCAACTCCGGCACGGACACGCTTTCGGGGTTCAACGAGGTCCAGGTCATCCTCGACCTGGTCGACGAAGGACTCGTCACGCAGCAACGGGTCGAACTGGCGGCCGAACGGCTGCTCACCCCCATGTTCCTGATGGGTCTGTTCGAGAACCCCTACGTCGACCCGGAGGTCGCCACGGCCACGATCGGCTCCGAGGAGAACCGCGAGATCGGCCTGGAGACGCAACGCGACTCCCTGGTCCTGCTCCAGAACGAGACCACCGATGACGGCCCCACCCTGCCGTTGGCGGACGGGTCGAGCCTGTACCTGCTGGGAGACTTCGACGAGGACGTCGTCGCCTCCTACGGACACGACGTGACCAGTGGAAACGTCGAGGAGGACGAGGAGCGGCCCAGTGCGGCCGACAGCGACTACGCGATCATCTCGCTGACCGCCCGCACCGAAGCCGAGGACTACGTCAGCGACGACGAGGAACTCGGTCTCGACGAGGACCACGTCAACCCCGGCGTGATCGACGGTATCGAGGGATTGGACGGCCAGAGCCCCTACGGCGCCGCCGACGCCTGCGTGACGTCGGGGGCCCCGGAGTGCACCGACGACGGTCTCGGGTTCGGGGGCTCCTACCCCTGGGAGTCGTCCGTACTGGACTTCACCGGCATGTCCGAAGCCGACTCCTGGGTGGTCGAACCGTCCCTGGAGTCGGTGCGCGAGGTCATGGCCGAGGTCGAGGGCCCGAGCAGGGTGATCCTTCACGTGTACTTCCGCCAGCCCTACGTCCTGGACGAGGAGAGCGGACTCCGTGACGCCGGTGCCATCGTCGCCGGGTTCGGGGTGGGCGACACCGCGTTGATGGACGTGCTGTCCGGGGACCACGCGCCCCAGGGACGGATGCCCTTCGCCCTGGCCGGCACCCCCGAGGCCATCACGCAGCAGGACAGCGACGCGCCCGGTTACGCCGAGACCGACGACGGCGCCCTCTACGAATACGGCTTCGGTCTGACCTACGAGGAGAAGGCCGGCCTGTCGTCGCCCTGGTTCCTCTGGGGGACCGTGGCCCTGGTCCTGGCCGGTGGGATCCTGCTCCTGCTGCGCGGTTCGAGGGTGACCGACCATGACTGAGATCTTCGAACGCCACCGGCACGAAGCGACCAAGGACGGGAAACCGACAGTGCGCACACATGGCAGAACGTGCCTGGTCGCCGCCGCCTCCGTGGCGACGACCCTGGTGCTGGCCTCCTGCGGGGGCGGCGCCGAATCCAGTGGCCCCGGAGGTGAACGGTCCCTGCGGCTGGCCCTGAACCAGTCGGAGGAACACCCCTCGTTCACCGCGCTGGACCACTTCGGCGACCACCTGCGGGAGAACACCGACGGACTGAACCTCGACATCTACCCCAACGAGACGTTGGGCGGGCAGGCCGAGGTGCTGCAACTCGTGGCGAGCGGGGCCGTCGACATGGCCATCGTCTCCGGCGCCCAGCTGGAGAACCTGAACAAGGACTTCATCGCGTTCAACGTGCCCAGGGTCTTCGACGACATCGACCACCAGATGGACGTCGTCCACGACCCGGAGATCACCGGTGAGTTGTACTCCTCCCTGGACGAGGACCACGACCTGACGGTGGTGGGCGGCTTCACCCAGGGCGCCCGCAGCGTGTACACGGCGGACGGCCCCGTCCAGACGCCCGACGACCTGGCCGGCGCCAACATCCGGGTGCAGGAGTCCCCGCTCAACGTGGCCATCGCCGAAGCGCTCGGAGGTTCGGCCGCACCGATGGTATACGGCGAGCTCTACACCGGTCTCCAGGCGGGGGTCGTGGACGCGGCGGAGAACAACGAGGTCTCCTACTTCACCCAACGCCACTACGAGGTGGCTCCGTACTGGTCCTACACCGAACACCTGATCGGTCTGGACTACCTGATCATCAACTCCGACGCGCTGGCCGGATTGAACGACGAACAGCGCGCCGCCTTCGACGAGGGGTGGACGGCCGCCTACGAAGAGCACGCCGTGCTGTGGGCCGAGGCCACGGAGGAGGCCATCGCGGGCGCCGAGGCCGACGGCGCCGAGTTCCACCAGGTGGACGAGGCCTCGTTCGCCGAGGCGCTGGACGGCCTCGTCGAGGAGTTCGTCGTCACCGACACCCAGCGAGAACTCCACGACGCCGCGCGCGAGGCCGCGCAGTGAAGCGTCGCAGCAGTTCCCGCACCCCCGATCGGAGGTTTCCGTGGAGTCGTTGAAGAAGTTCCTCGACACCTGTCTCTACTGGATCGTCGTCGTGCTCTTCGCACTGCTGACGGTGATCGTCGTGTGGCAGGTGTTCAGCCGCCAGGTCCTGAGCGACCCCGCGACCTGGACCGACGAGGGCGCTCGAATGTCCTTCGTGTGGCTGGGTCTGTTCGCCTCGGCGTACGTGTTCGGCGAACGCGGTCACATCGCCGTCGAGTACCTCGCCCGTAGGACCCCGGCGGGGATCGAAAGGTCCGTCGCCGTCGGAGTACAGCTCGTCGTCTTGGCCTTCGCCCTGATCATCCTCGTCTGGGGCGGTTGGGCCGCGGCGCAGAACGCGTGGAGTCAACAGCTGAGCGCGCTGCCCTTCACCTACGGGCACATGTACCTGGCGATGCCGATCACCGGTGTGCTGGTGACGTTCTACGCCCTGCACCACGTCCGAGGCCTGTTGACGGGTGCGGAGGAACCGTACACCGACGTCGCCGAGGACGACCCCGAGATCCGGCAAGAGAAGTACGTCCCCGACAGCGTGCTGCTGACGGAGGTCGACCGGTCCCCCGGTTCGCCCGGTTCCCCCGAGGACGAGGGCGTGGACGGGTCCGAGAACAGCACCGGAAAGGACACCTGATGGATCCCGCAGCCCTGGCCGGACTCATTCTCCTGGTCGGCATCATCATCGGTATCGCCTCGTCCGTACCGATCGCCGTGGCCATCGGTCTGTCGGCGTTCCTGGCCGCCATCCCGCTCGTCGGACTCGAACAGGCGGCCCTGGTCAGCGCTCAACAGGTGTTCTCCGGCATCAACTCGTTCCCACTCCTGGCGATCCCGTTGTTCGTCCTGGCGGGCGTCATCATGAACAACGGGGGGATCGCCGGAAGGTTGGTGGACGCCGCCAAGGTCGTGACGGGGCGCATGCCGGCCTCCATGGCCCAGACCAACGTCGTGGCCAACGGCCTGTTCGGGTCGGTGTCCGGCGCGGCCGTCGCCTCCGCCGCCGCCGTGGGCACGGTGATGGGCCCGCGCATGGCCCAGGAGGGTTACGACCGCCGGTTCGGCGCCGCCGTGAACATCGCCTCGGCGCCCGCGGGGATGCTGATCCCCCCGTCCAACACCTTCATCGTCTACGCGCTGGTCTCGGGCAGTTCCATCGCCGCGCTGTTCATGGCCGGTCTGGTGCCGGGGTTGTTGTGGATCCTGGCCTGCATGGTCGTGGTGTACCTGCACGCGCGCCGCCGGCCCGGGCGACTGCGCACAGAGGAGCGGGTGAGCCCAGCCCAGGGCCTGGTCGTGATCTGGCGCGCGGTGCCATCCCTGCTGATGATCGTCATCGTGGTGGGCGGGATCCTCAGCGGGTTCTTCACCGCCACCGAGTCGGCCTCCATCGCCGTGGTGTACTGCCTGGTGCTCTCGGCGATCTACCGGTCGATCAAGTTCACGGACCTGCCGCAGATCCTCATGGACGCCGGTCGGACCACCGCCATCGTGATGCTCCTGGTCGGGGTGTCCACGGTGCTGGCGTTCGTCATGTCGTTCGCGCGCATCCCGGAGGTGATCTCCGGCTTCGTCCTCGGGTTCACCGGTAGTGACGTGGTCATCCTGTTGCTGATGATGATCGTCCTGCTCGTCATCGGCACCTTCATGGACCCGACCCCGGCGATCCTCATCTTCGTGCCGATCTTCCTGCCGATCGTGCAGGAGTTCGGGATCGACCCGGTGCACTTCGGCGTGATGGTCGTGATGAACCTGTCCCTGGGGGTGATCACGCCACCGGTGGGGAACGTGCTGTTCGTGGGTGCGAGGGTGGCACGTCTGCGGATCGAACCGGTGATCAGCCGCCTGTGGGCGTTCTTCGTGGCGCTGCTGGTCGCGTTGTTCCTGGTGGTGTTCGTCCCGCAGTTCTCCCTGTGGTTGCCGACCTTCTTGGGACTGATCAACTAGGGCCTTCGAGCGGGGAAGGGCGGAAGGCGGAAAGGACAGAAAAAGGACAGAAAAAGGACAGAAGGTCGCAAGGGCAGAAGAGCAGAAAGGTAGGAGAGTAGGAGAGCAGGACTGTAGAACTGTGGAACGGCCCCGGGCGTATGGGGAGCTCGGGGCTTTCTGCGTTCTGGCATGGCTCACACTCTGGTCGATCAAGTGCCGGAGTGTTGGAGTGCTGGTGGGGCGCCTCGGGTCGGGAGTCTTGGGGTTGTTGGGCGGGGTGGAGGTGGGTTCTCCCTCCTTCCCCGCCGCGTGATTGTTGCCGCCCGCACCGCACGCGTCAAGGCAATGTTGAGTCCTGTAGCGATCGAGCTGGTGGCCTTGACCCGTACGGCACGGGCGGCGGTTTGGCGGCTATCGGGGAAGGGGGGAGAGTGGTTGAGGTCCCCAACGGCCCCGGGCTTCGCCCGGTCCGGCCGCAGGCGACCGGATCCCTTCCCTTCTGCCTGGTGTCTTCGTTGAGCGCGTCGCCACTACGTGACGGGTCCGGTCACGAAGGGCCCGCTACAGGTGGGCCACGGGGCGGGGCGCGTCCCCGCGGTGGCCGGCTCTGGTCTTCTCAGCGATGATCTTGCTCCTAGCGCCATGTTGGGCGCCCAACATGGCGCTACGGACAAGATCGTTTCTCTTCAGAGCCCCTCCACCGAAACCGTGAGGAGGCACTTCTATGAGAGGTGGTGCCGACCACAGGGAAAAGGGGTTGTGGATAACCCACAATAACAGCCATTTCATGATAGACATGCCAGCCCAAGAATTCGGTCAATAAACCGGCGAGTAGGCCTACCATTATTGGGGGTGTTCGCATATAATCAGAGTATGAGCTTTCCTCCCCACGCACCGCGCCCGACCGGGAACACCCCGGTCGATAAGGCGATGGCGGGTGCACGGGAGATCGCGGTGGAATTCTCCGGCCGGGACATCCCGTTCGGGTGCGAAGCCGATGTGCTCGCCCAGTTCGGCCGCCTCAACCAGGAAACAGACCGCATCCGCTACGGGATGCTGCCCGCCCTGGCCCGCATGGAAGCCACCGGCGCCCTGCTGGAAGAGGGTGGCCAGCGCAGCATCCAAGCGTGGATCACCCACCAGTGGGGCACCTCTCCGGCCGAGGCCAAGAGCCTTGCCACCCTCGCCCGGGCGTTGTACCAGCAACAGCTGCCGTTGGTGGAAGAAGCCTTCCAAACCAGCGCCCTGTCGCTGGGTGAAGCCTGCGCCATCGCCGCCTCCACCGAAAAGGCCACCACCGAGTGGGCGAAGGTCCTCGAAGCAGCGGATGAGGAATTCCGTGCCCAGCGTCCTTCGGTGGAGGGGTTTCGGGCCCGGTTGGAATACGGGCTGATCGCCTATAAGAAGGAGTGCCCGCAGGCTTCGGTGCGCCAGTTGCGGGACGCGGCGAAATGGTTCGTGGCCCGCTTGGATCCGGAAAAGGCCGACCGGGACTACGACGAAACGTTCGAGAACCGGGGCGCCCAGTTCTCGCCCACGTTCGAGTCCGGGTTTTTGCTGCGGATGTGGGGGCCGGGGGCCGACAACGAGCTCATCCAGGCCGCCCTGGAGGCTTACACCGAACCGTACGGCCCGGAGAACGCCGCCGTGGCGAAGCATCAGCGCACCTATGACGCGATGATACGCATCTTCGAGACCGCTCTGACGCATCGGGGTTGCTCCAGCCTGAGCCGCCAACCGTTGGCGACCCTCAACATCACCGTCCCCCTCAAACGCTTCCTCGGAGACGGCACCGCAGAGCCCGCCACCACCGAGGATGGGGTGGTCATCCCCGATCAGATGGTGGCCCGCCTGACCCCCGACAGTTGGCTGCGCCGGTTCGTGACCGACGCCCAGGGTCGGACTCTGCTGGATGTGGGGCGAAAGCAGCGATGCGCTCCGGACCCGGTGCGCCAAGCTGCCGGGTTCAAGAAGCCCTACTGCGAGTGGTACGAAGGCTGTGACGTGCCGCGTAGCTGGTCGCAGTACGACCACATCGTCCCCTTCTCCCACGGCGGAGCCACCAGCGCCGACAACATGCAGATCCTGTGCTCGACCCACAACAGGCTCAAGCACCGGCTCCAGGCCAAGATGAACCGGCAGATCTGGGAACACCACCACGCCCAAAACCACCAAGAAGCGGGAAAGGACAGCGGGTCAGGGGATGGTGAGGGGGAGCCAGCCCCAGCCACCGCCCCCTAACCACCGCGTACTTCCGCCAGGTGGAACACCACCCCGACGAGACCACCCCCGGTTGGGTGTCAGACCCCAAGGGCCCTATGCCCTGTGGGGATATCAGCATGCCCAGGGGCAGAAACACCGCGAACCCCCCACCCAGAGCCACATTCCGGGGCCGGAGTGGCTCCCATCGGGGGTGTCGGCAGCACTCCTGGCGAGATCGGCCCCTACTGCGGCCACCCGCCCTACCGGTGCCACCCCCAGCACAGGTACCGGCGCCACTGCCACCCCCGGTACCGGCCCACCGGCACCATCAACCCCGTGTTGTCTCTCCACCATGATGATCTTGCTCGTAGCGCCATGTTGAGCGCCCAAATGGGCGCTAGGAGCAAGATCATCGCTGAGAAGACCAGAGCCGGCCACCGCGGGGACGCGCCCCGCCCCGTGCCCGGCCTGTAGCGGGCCCTTCGTGACCGGACCCGTCACGTAGTGGCGACGCGGCCAACGAGGACACCAGAGGGAGGGGAAGGGATCCGGCCGCCTGCGGCCGGAGTGGGCCGAAGGCCCACAGGGCCCTTGGAACCCCAACCACTCTCCCCCCTTCCCCGATAGCCGCCAAACCGCCGCCCGTGCCGTACGGGTCAAGGCCACCAACACCGCTGCCAGAGCACCCGACATCGCCTTGACGCGTGCGGTGCGGGCGGCAACAATCACGCGGCGGGGAAGGAGGGAGAACCCACCCGAGCAACGCCCAACAACCCCAAGGAACTCGACCCCAGGCGCCCCACCAACCACCCGAGCAACGCCCAACAACCCCAAGACTCCCGACCCCAGGCGCCCCACCCACACACCCCACACCCCTTCAGAGCACCCCAAGACCCAAAGGCCCAAGGCGCCCCTGGGCGGCGAACTTCGAGGGGAGCGAGGCCAGGCCACCGAGGACGCTCTCGTGGCCCTTCCCCTCGGCGAGGGTCTGCGCTTCCTCGACCTCGACCTCGGCTTCGACACCGGCTCCAGCTCCGACTCCGGCATCAGCATCAGCTCCGGCTCCGGCATCGACGCCGGCTCCGGGCACCATCCTCCACGAGCCCACCGGCATAACACCGTCTCCGCCTCCGGCGGTCTAGCGTGGGGGCATGAGCGAACCACGTGTCGAACTCGTGCGCTCCTGGCGGGGCAAATCTCCCCGGGAACGTCAGGAGACCCGCAGGCGGCAACTCCTGGAGGCCGGTCTGGAGGTGTTCGGCACCGAAGGGTTCCGCGCGGCCACGGTCGGCCGGATCTGCCGGGAGGCGGGCCTGACCAACCGCTACTTCTACGAGCACTTCACCGACCGGGAGTCCGCCCTGCGTGCGGTCTACGACGGTCTGGTGCACGAGGCGCTGCAGCGGATCTCGGAGCCCTTGCAAGGTGGCGAAGGCCCGCTGGAGGTGCGGGTGATGGCGGCTGTCGACGCCTATCTCTCCTTCTCCATGGAGGACCCGCGCAGGCCCCGGGTGATCTCGGTGGAGAGCGTGGGGGTGAACCCGGTCATGGAGGCGCATCGGCGAGGGGTGCGGCATCGGATCGCGGACCTGTTCACACAGGAGTACCGGCGCTCGGTCCGGGTGGGCACGTCGGTGGACCGTCCCTTCGGCAAGCAGGCCCTGGCCCTGGTGGGCGCGGCCAACGAACTGGTCATCGACTGGGTGCTGAGCGACCGTTCCCGCACCCGGGAGGAGTTGTCGGAGGACGTGGCGGGGGTCTTCGTACCGGTGTTGAGGGCACGACGGATTTCTTGACACACGCATGTGTCAACTTGGATGATGCGGGTCACACCCACCCTCTCGGAGGCGTCCATGACACCGCGTTACGGCGACTACCAGCTGGAGATCTACCTCAACGGACTGACCGGGGTCCTGCCGAGGTATCCCATGACCGCCGCGGAGCTGGAGCGGAGGGCGAAGGAAGCACTGCCGCCGTCGCTCTGGTCCTACGTCGCGGGTGGAGCGGGCGACGAGCACACCCAGGAGGCCAACGCCACCGCCTTCGAACGCTGGGGCCTGTACCCGCGCATGTTCGTGGGCGCCACCGATCGGGACACCTCGGTGAACCTGTGCGGGATCGAGTTGCCCTCCCCCGTGATGATGGCCCCGGTGGGCGTGGTGGGTCTGTGCGCGCAGGACGGGCACGGTGACCTGGCCACGGCGGAGGCGGCGGCCCGGACGGGTGTTCCGATGATCGCCTCCACCCTGTCGCAGGACCCGATGGAGGAGGTCGCCGCCCGGTTCGGGGACACCCCCGGGTTCTTCCAGCTCTACACGCCGACGGACCGAGAGTTGGCGCAGAGTCTGGTTCGACGGGCGGAGCGGGCCGGTTTCCGAGGGATCGTGGTCACCTTGGACACCTGGATCACCGGGTGGCGCCCGCGCGACCTGTCCACCTCGAACTTCCCGCAACTGCGCGGCCACTGCCTGGCCAACTACACCTCCGACCCGGTCTTCCGGGAGCGCGTGGGCGAGGACGCGGCGCCCGACGCCGTGGTCGCGCACTGGGCCGGCGTCTTCGGCAATCCGTTGACCTGGGACGACCTGGAGTGGCTGCGTTCGTTGACGGACCTGCCGCTGATCGTCAAGGGCGTCTGTCACCCCGACGACGCGCGGCGCGCGGCGGACGGGGGCGTGGACGCCATCTACGTGTCCAACCATGGGGGCAGGCAGGCCAACGGCGGTATCCCGGCGCTGGAGTGCCTGCCGGACGTGGCCGCCGCCACGGATCTGCCGATCATCTTCGACTCGGGGGTGCGCTCGGGTTCGGACGTGATCAAGGCCCTGGCCCTGGGCGCGACGACGGTCGCGGTGGGCCGCCCGTACGTGTACGGGCTGGCGTTGGGCGGGGTGGACGGGGTGGTCCACGTCCTGCGGTCGTTGCTGGCCGAGGCGGATCTGCTCATGGCGGTGGACGGCTACGGGTCGCTCGCGGACCTGAACCCCTCGGCGCTCAAGGACCTGCGCTGACTCCGCACCGGACATGACGAAGGGCCGGCGCGTGGGCGCCGGCCCCTGGCGTCATCCGGGTGCCGAAGGCGGTCGATCACTCGACGTTGTGCTTCTCCAGGAACGTGTAGACGTCGTGTTCGTCCACACCGGGAAAGGTGCCCGCGGGCAGCGCGGACAGCACGTGGGAGTGGGCGCGGGCCGAGGGCCACACGTTCCCCTCCCACTTGCCGGCCAGCTCCGAGGGCGGGCGCACGCAGCACTCGCCGCTGGGGCAGTTGGACTTGGTGCGGTTGGTGGTCTCGCGCCCGCGGAACCAGCGCGACTCCTTGTAGGGCACGCCCAGGGTGATGGCGAAGTTGCGCTCACGGCTGGGGTCGACGTGCGCCACGCACCAGTGGGTGCCGTTGGGCTTGTCGGTGTACTGGTAGTAGATCGAGTACCGGTCGGGTGACTGGAAGACCTGCCTCCCCGACCACTGGCGGCACATGCGCTGACCTTCGATGGCGCCGGAGTCATCGGTGGGGAAGATGAGCCCGTCGTTCTCGTAGGCCTTGTAGATGATGCCGGTCTCGTCGTTGCGGATGAAGTGGCAGACCAGGTCCAGGTGACGGTGGGCCAGGTTGGTGAACCGGTGCGCGGCCATCTCGTAGGAGACGGAGTAGACGTCGCGCAGGTCCTCCACGGACAGGTCGCGGGCCTGCTTGGCCTCTTGGAGGTAGGGCACGGCTGTGGTCTCGGGGATGAGCACGGCCGCGGCGAAGTAGTTGGCCTCCACCCGCTGACGCAGGAAGTCGCCGAAGTCGCGGGGCTGGTCGTGCCCGAGGATCACGTGACCGAGGGTCTGCAGGAGGATCGTGCGCGGGCTGTGCATGCCCAGGCTGGTCTCGCGCTTGAGGTAGATGCGCCGGTTGACGTGGTCGGTGAGGGAGCGCACCGAGCGCGGCAGGTCCTGCACGTACTTCAGGGAGAAGCCGTGGTGGGTGGCGATCGCGAGGATCTGTCCCTGGGAGATGGGTCCCGCCGTGTAGTTGACGGCGTCGAGGGTCTCGGCGGCGGCGCGCTCGATGTTCTCGAAGTAGTTGCCGCGCTCGCGCATCTGCCGACGCAGGTCGGCGTTGGCCCGACGCGCCTCCTCCGGGGTGGCGGTGGGCTTGGCGTGGCGCCGCTTGAGTTCGTCGTAGAGACCGACGATGTGTTCGAGGACGTCGTTGGGGACCCTCTTCCCGACCTTCAGGTGCGGGAGGTTGAGGCCTTGGTAGAGGGAGTCGCGCTGAGCCTCCTCCACGGAGATCTCCAGCTGTGCCCGACGGCTCGGGGGCTGCTTGGAGAGAAGTTCTTCGATGGACACCCCGAGGGCCGCGGCCAGGGACGTGAGGAGGGAGAGCTTGGGTTCACGTTTTCCGTTCTCCAGCAGCGAGAGCTGCGAGGGGGCGCGCCCCACGCGTTCACCCAGGTCGGAAAGGGTCATTCCGCGTGCGCGGCGGAGATGACGGAGCCGCTGACCAAAGGTGACGAGATCTAGGTCACCTGTCAAAGACGGTATTTCTTCAGCACCAAAGTACGCCATGACTTCATCTTACGGAAAGAATCAACGATCTTCACCCGATTTCGAGTGGAAAAGTCTTGGATCTTCCCTAAGAATCATAGTTACCGGCGGGGAACTTACCGCCCAGGGCTCAGCCCCTGGCCCTGGAAGGACCTCCCTCGACCGGTGTGAACACCTTGGGGACTACACGAAGGCGGGAACGAACATGAGCACCAGCGCTCGTCGTCAGGAAGCCAGCGCCGCGCTCCAGCGCGACTGGGAGACCAACGCCCGTTGGGCGGGCATCGAGCGGACCTACTCCGCCGACGACGTGGTCAAGCTGCGCGGTTCGGTCACCGAGGAGCACACCCTGGCCCGCCGAGGCGCCGAGCGCCTGTGGGACCTGCTCCACACCGAGGACTACGTCAACAGCCTCGGCGCCCTGACCGGCAACCAGGCCGTCCAGCAGGTCCGCGCCGGACTGAAGGCCATCTACCTCTCCGGGTGGCAGGTCGCGGCCGACGCCAACCTCGGCGGCCACACCTACCCCGACCAGAGCCTCTACCCGGCCAACTCGGTCCCCTCCGTGGTCCGTCGCATCAACAACGCGCTCCTGCGCGCCGACCAGATCACCTGGTCCGAGGGTGACGACAACGCCCCCGAGTGGCTCGCCCCGATCGTCGCCGACGCCGAGGCCGGCTTCGGTGGCACCCTCAACGCCTACGAGCTGATGAAGGGCATGATCGCCGCCGGCGCCTCCGGCGTCCACTGGGAGGACCAGCTGGCCTCCGAAAAGAAGTGCGGTCACCTGGGCGGCAAGGTCCTCATCCCGACCGGCCAGCACGTCAAGACCCTGAACGCGGCCCGTCTCGCCGCGGACGTCGCCGGCGTCCCGTCCCTGGTCATCGCGCGGACCGACGCCCAGGCCGCGACCCTGATCACCAGCGACGTCGACGAGCGCGACCAGCCCTACATCACCGGTGAGCGCACCGCCGAGGGCTTCTACCGCTTCCGCAACGGCGTCGACGCCTGCGTCGCCCGTGGTCTGGCCTACGCACCGCACTCCGACCTGCTCTGGATGGAGACCGCGACCCCGGACCTGGAGGTCGCCCGCGACTTCGCCGAGCGCATCAAGGCCGAGTACCCGGACCAGATGCTGGCCTACAACTGCTCGCCGTCCTTCAACTGGAAGCGTCACCTGGACGACTCGACCATCGCGAAGTTCCAGCGCGAGCTGGGCCACATGGGCTACAAGTTCCAGTTCATCACCCTGGCGGGCTTCCACTCGCTCAACTACTCGATGTTCAACCTGGCCAAGGGCTACGCCCAGAACGGGATGACGTCGTACGTCGAGCTGCAGGAGGCCGAGTTCGCGGCGGAGGCCCAGGGCTACACCGCGACCCGTCACCAGCGCGAGGTCGGCACCGGCTACTTCGACGCCATCAGCACGACCATCTCCCCCGAGGCCAGCACCACGGCCCTCACCGGTTCCACCGAGGAAGACCAGTTCTCAGAGGCTCACTGAGTCCGGTCTTCGTTTCCTCAGAGGTCGTCCCACCCCGCTTTCGTGGCTGGGGCGGGGCGGGACGACCTCTCCCCCTAGCCGTCGGCCATACGCGGTCCGTGTCACACGCGTATGGCCGACGGCTTCTCCGTGTGCGGGCCGCGTGCCCAGGGCCGGAGTGGGCATCGAGTTCAATGGAAGTTCATCCCGAACGGCTGGGTCCCGGCTCCGCCGTTCGGGAAGGATGCGTGAACCGGCTGTATCCGCCCCGACCGTTTGGAGTCACTGTGAAGTTCGAGGACCTTTGCGAGGATCTGCTCACCACCGGCCGCCGTGTACTGGCGGCCGGAGCGATCGCGGGTGTCGCCGTCTTCGGCGTCGCCGCGTGCGAGGACGGAGGCGACGACGACTCGGGGGTCGAACTTGAGGACGGGGGCGACGGGGACGACGGCGATGACGGCGATGACGGTGACGGTGACGATGGTGACGACGACGGAGACGATGACGGGGACGACGACAACGACGACGACTGACCCCTTCCCCCCGATGTGATCTTCGGGGCGAGGAGTGGTGTCCTCGCCCCGCTCCCTGCCCGCACGTTCCCACGGGCACCATCGGCCACGCGGGTACATTCGACTCGTGACCGACAGAACCCGCCAGCACCCGAGCGAACCCACCCCTTCTCCGGCCGCCCCCGTAACGGCCGAGACCACGATCCCGAACCTGCTGCCCGATCGCTCCCTGCTTCGTTGGGAGATCCTGTGCGTGCTCGCCCTGTCCCTGGGCGCCGCCGCGGTCTCGGCGACCATCACCTTCCTCGGGGTGCTCACCGCACCCGAGTCGATGGCCGACCAGACAGCGAACCTGATCCGCTCGCGCGCGGAGAACCGACCCTGGCTGGACCTGTCGCTCCAGTTGTACGCGGTGGTCTTCGCCCTGGCCCCGGTCGCGTTGGTGGTCTACCTGTTGCACCGGACCGGGGAGTCGGCGCGCACCGTGGGCTTCGACCGGCACCGACCCTGGTTCGACACCTGGAGCGGGGTACTGCTCGCGGCGGCGATCGGCGCCGGTGGCCTGGTCGTGTACCTGGTGTCGTGGCAGCTGGGGCTGACCCGCACCATCGTGCCCAGCACCCTGGAGGGCCACTGGTGGGAGATGCCGGTGCTGATCCTGCAGGCCCTGAAGAACGGGGTCCTGGAGGAGGTGATCGTGGTCGGGTACCTGCTGCACCGGCTCGGCCAGTTGGGTTGGTCGCCGTGGAAGGCGGTGCTGGCGAGCTCGGTGCTGCGGGCGTTCTACCACCTGTACCAGGGCGTGGGCATGTTCTTCGGGAACCTGGTGATGGGGCTGGTGTTCGGGTGGTTCTACCTGCGTTACGGGCGGGTGATGCCGCTGGTGGTGGCCCACACGGTGATCGACATCGTGGCGTTCGTGGGCGCCGTGTACCTGATCGGTCGCTTCGAGTGGCTGCCGATGTGATCCGTTCCGGCTCCGGTCATCGGCGCGGGGCGCGTCGGTAGGTGAGTCGACGCAGCAGGGTCTCGGCGGGGCCGCGCGTCCCGGCGCGGTCCATCCGATACGCCGCCACCATGGTGAGCAGCCAGGTGGCGAGGGCCACCAGCGCCGCCGACCAGCTCGACAGGTGCACGCCCAGACCCAGTCCCCACGCCGCCAGGAACGGGGCGAACACCAGCGACTGGGCGAGATAACCGCTGAGCGAGCGGCGGCCCAGGGCGACCATCGCGCGGACCGGAAGCGACTCTCGGGCCCGGCGGGTGTCGAGCCGGTGGGCGATGAGCCCGAAGAGGGCGGCGTAGCCCACCCCGGCGAAGATCCCGGTGTAGAAGTGCGCACCGCCCAGGGCGCTCTCGGGGACGGCTTCGAGGAGTCCGAGGTGCCCCAGGGCCGCCGCGACACCCGTGGTCCAGCCGAGCAGGATGCCCACGAACGCGGTCCGGCGCAGCAGCGACAGGTGTCGGGCGGGCTCCTCCAGGACGCGGTGTCGGGCCGCGAGGAGCCCGATGAGGAAGGCCGTGGGCAGGGCGAGGGTGAACAGGCTGGAGAGCAGGGTGAAGAGCCAGGTGGGGAAGCGGACCGCGGCGGAGGTCGCGTAGTCGGCCTCGGCGATGCTGAGCCGCTGCAGGTCGGCGGGCATGGGACCGGCAGAGTCCACGAGCAGCCCGGAGATGGTCGAGACGATCGTGGCCAGGGCTCCCAGGGTCAGCAGGACCACCACCCACACGCGCAGGGTCCGGTCGGTGCGGCCCAGGAACAGCGGGACCATGATCAGCCCGATGAGTCCGTAGACACCGACGATGTCGCCCTGCCACAGCAGGGCGGCGTGCACCGCCCCGAAGAGGATCATCCACAGGTGTCGGCGGCGCAGGAGTCGGCGGGCCGTATCCGGGCTCGTGCCGCGCGCCGTCTGTCGCGCGTACATCTGTCCGACCCCGTAGGCGAACAGGAACCCGAACATGGTGTGGGTACGGGCGTCCACGACGATCAGGGTCAGGGCCTGGACGATCCGGTCGGCGATCCCTCCGTCGACGGGGTGCAGCATGGTCGCGCCCACGGGGGCGTCGTAGAGGAACCAGGGCACGTGGGCCAGCGCGATGAGCAGCAGCATCGCGCCCCGGGCGAGGTCCGGGGCCAGGGCGCGTTCGGTGACCGGGGTGGATCCGGCGGTGGTGGAGGTGGTCTCGGTACGGCGGAGTGTCATGGTGATGGGCTCCGGGTCGGGGGTTTCGAGGTCATGTGGCCACCGTCTCCCGTCGGGGGTGGTCCCGGGCAGTGCGTCCACGTCACCCCTCGCCCGTGACTTCCGTGAGGGCGAGCCCATGACGCCATGTCACTGGTGGGAATGTCGGAGCGGTGTGGCGGGCTCCGCGCATGGACGTGATCTTGCAGGTGACCATCGACTGCGTCGACCCGCGAAGGCTCGTGGACTTCTGGTGACGGGGCCGGTGGTCAGCGGCGTGGTTCCCAGCGAAAGAGTCGGGTGGCGGCGAAGAGGGCGACCGCGACCCAGGCCAGGGTGGGCGCCAGGAGCCACAGGGAGTCGCCGAGCGGCATGCCGCCGTTCCAGGCGTTGACGATCAGTTCGCTCGCCGAACCGCCGGGCAGCAGCCGCTTGAGCAGGGTGAGTTCCTCGGTTCCGGTGAACCCCACCCAGCCGGACACGGCGAGTGTGCCCACCAGCAGGGGCAGCGTGGTGACCTGGGCGTGGTCCGGGGAGTCGGTCACCCCGGCCGTGGCCAGCCCCAGCCCCAGCATCATGACGACCGTGGACAGCACCGCCACGGTCAACAGCGGCGGGTCGGCCGGTCCGCCGGCGAACACGGTCAGCGCGATCAGGACCACGGCCACCTGGAGCACGGTGATGACGGTGACGGGTAGCAGCAGCCCGGCCAGGATCTCGCCGTCGCCGGCGGCCGTGGAGCGCAGTCGCTTGAGGAAGAGGTTCTGCCTGCGGGAGGCGAGCGTGGTCACCGAGGTGCTGTACAGACCCAGTGCGATCACGAGGAACGTCACCACCGCGGCGGTCGCCCCCAGGTCCAGGGCGGGGATGAGGTCGTGCAGGTAGATGTAGAAGGCACTGAACGCCGCCGGGAGTACGAGCATGGTGACCAGGACCAACCGGTTTCGGAAGATCTGGATCAGTTCGCCTTGGGCGATGGTGAGCATGGCGTGGGTCCTTTATGGGTGTGGTGCTCGGGGCGGGGTCAGGCGTCGGCGGTGTCCAGGGCGCGGAAGACGTCGTCCAGGCGGGTCGGGCCGGCTTCCAGTCCGCGCAGTTCCACCGCGTGCTCCCGCGCCCAGCCGAGCAGGGCGTACATGTCCCCCTGGAGGTCGAGGGTCTCCACCAGGAACGTTCCGTCCCCCTGGTGGGCCGCCGACGACGGTGGGCGCGGCGCGGTGTCGGGCACGGAGAAGCGGATGACGGACGGCAACGCCCGCGTGAGTTCGGCGACCGTCCCCTCCCGCTGTAGCGAACCCCGGTGCATCAGGCCGATGCGGTCGGCGCGCTGTTGGGCCTCCTCCAGGTAGTGCGTGGTGAGCACGACCGTGGAACCGGCCTCGCGCATCCGTTCCACCGCGGCCCACAGCTCGTCCCGGGAACGGATGTCCAGGCCGGTGGTGGGTTCGTCCAGGAACACCAGTTCGGGTGTCCCGTACACGGCGGTGGCGAAGTCCAGTCGCCGTTTCTCACCACCGGAGAGCTGGGCCACCTTGGTGTCGGCCTTGCGGGTGAGGTCGACGACCGCCAGGACGCGGCCGACGTCGTCGGTGCGGCGGGTCAGCGCCCCGATGAGCCGGACCGATTCGCGTACCGTCAGGTCCGGGGTGAACCCGCTCTCCTGCAACATGACGCCCATGCGGGGGCGCACGGCGCGGCGATCACGAGGGTCGTGCCCGAAGACGAGGACCTCGCCCGAGGTGGCGGCTCGGTGCCCCTCGATGGTCTCCAGGGTGGAGGTCTTGCCCGCGCCGTTGGTGCCCAGGAGCGCGTACAGCTCCCCTCGGTTCACCTGGAAGGACAGGTCCTTGACGGCGTGGAAGTCGCCGTAGCGGACGTTGAGACGTTGGACGTCGATGACCGTTGTGTTCGCCATGCTTCGATTACAGTCTTCGCGACGCTCGGCGGGCAGTGTCACCGTGTCAGGAGCCGACCGTGACTTTCCCTAGTGCGGGGCATGACGTGGTGTCACTGGTGGCGTCCGTGCGCGACCTGAATACTGGGGCCGGTCCCGCAACCTGAAAGGTCACCCGCCATGCCCGAAAAGACCGAGGCGACACCACGTGATCTGCGCAGGCTCAACGTCAGCGTCGTGACGGCGGCGCTGTCCGCCACCGGCGCGTTGTTGGTGATCACCGACGCCCAGGTCTGGTGGCACGCCCTCCTTCTGGCGATAGGCCTGGCCACGGCGTTGTTCACCGTCAACCGGTCGGCGACGGACGAGCGGTTGACGGTCCTGGTTCCGGGCCTGGTGGTGACCGCCGTGGTGTGGGCGGTCGGGGTCCTGGTGGCCGAGACCCTGTCGGCGTCCTTCGGGCTGGCCATCGTCGGGACGTTGTTCGTCCAACGGCTTCCCCGGCACCGGCGTGCGGCGACCGTGCTCTTGATCGGCTTCGGTGTGGTGGTACTCGCCGCCATGCCCCTGACCCTGGGGCTGTCTCCCTTTGAGTTGCTCACCCACAGTGTGGCCACCGTGTGCGTCGCGGTCACGGGAAGCGTCCTGACGTCCCTCGTCCAGGTGATGTCCGGACTCGTGGACGAGCTGGAACGGTCCCGTCAACGCGAGGCCGACCTGGCGGTGTCCCGTGAAAGGGTGCGGTTCGCCGGCGACCTGCACGACATCCAGGGGCACACCCTGCACGTGGTGAAGCTGAAGGTGGCGCTGGCCCGCAAGCTGCTGGGTCGCGACCAGGGGCGGCAGGACCGGGAACGGGCCGACCGGGAGCTGGGTGAAGTGTACGAGCTGGTCGGTGACACCATCGCCCGGACCAAGGAACTCGCCCACGCGCAGCGGCGACTCAACCTGTCCGCGGAACTGGAGAACGCCGGCAACCTTTTCGAGGCCGCGGGGATCCGGGTGTCCGTCGAACGCCGGAACGAGGTCGATTCACGGGTGGGCGAGATACTCGGCCAGGTGCTGCGGGAGACGACCACCAACATCCTGCGACACGCCCAGGCGGAACGGGTCCGGATCACGTTGACGGAACGCGGCATCTCCATCACCAACGACGGTGCGCGGACGGGACCCGCCACCGAACTGCGCGGGCTGGCGGCGCTGCGCGCCCGCGTAAGTGATCTGGGCGGGGAGTTGGTCGTGGAGCGCTCCGGCGAGGACTTCCTGACCGAGGCGACCTTTCCCGCCCCTAGCGCTTCTCTCACCGATGATTCGGACACCGTTTCGGACATCACCGCCCGATCTTGGAAGGATGCTCGATGACCACCGTGGTCCTGGCCGACGATGAGGCCCTACTGCGTTCGGCGTTGGCGGCGTTGCTGCCCATGGAGGACGAGATCACCGTGCTCGCGGAGGCCGAGGAGGGAGGGGCGGCGGTGGAGGCGACCCTGCGGCATCGGCCCGACGTGCTCGTCATCGACCTGGAGATGCCCGGGGTCGACGGTCTGGACGCGGTGGCGCGGATCCGCCGGGAGCTACCGGAGCAGGTGATCCTCATGCTCACCCGGCACGCCCGCCCCGGGGTGCTGCGCCGTGCCCTGAAGCTCGGCGTACAGGGATTCGTCAGCAAGTCGGCGGAACCGGCGCACATCGCCTCCGTCGTGCGAAGTCTGCACGAGGGGCGCCGGTGGATCGACCCGGACGTGTCGGCACTGGCGGTCATCGACGACAACCCGCTCACCGCCCGGGAGGTCGACGTGCTGCGGGTGACCGGCGATGGCTATTCGGTCGCGGAGATCGCCGGACGGTTGCACCTGGCCCAGGGCACGGTGCGCAACTACCTGTCCAGCGCGATGGGCAAGACGCAGACCCGGACGCGTCACCAGGCCGCCCGCTACGCCCGCGAGCACGACTGGCTCTAGCCGGTCGGTCGGGTGCGGGCCTCTCGTTCGGCGATGACGTCCTCCAGGTAGCGGGGACGTCCCACCAGCAGGCCGACGGCGAGGTTGATGACGACGATGCCGGTGATCATGATCATCGGGGCGTGCCAGCCGCCCGAGACCTCGTGCAGCATTCCGAAGAGGAACGGCCCGGCGCCACCCAGCAGGTAGCCGAGGCTCTGGCTGGAGGCGGACATGGCGGCGGTCCCCTCGGCGGTGCGGGTGCGCACGGCGAAGATGGTCAGGGCCAGGACGAAGCTGCCCATGCCCACGCCGATGAGGGTGGTCCACACCCAGGTGCCCGACAGCGGCGAGATCCACAGGCCGATGAACCCGGCCAGGTAGGCGACGACGAACAGCACCACGAAGGGGCGTTGGTCGCGCACGCGCACGATGAGCGTGGGCAACACCAGCGACATGGGGATGCCCAGGGCGGTCAGGTAGGCCAGCATGACTCCGGCGGACTGGGCGTCCATGCCCTGGTCGCGCAGCATCTGGGCGAACCAGCCGAACATGATGTAGGCGATGGAGGACTGGGTACCGAAGTACACCACCCCCTGCCAACCCAGACCGGTGGACAGGACCCGGCGCGGTCCGATCGCGCGGCCACTCCCGCCCGTGGCCGGTTCGTGGCGCAGGACCAGCAGCCAGGGCAGTACGGCGACCAGCCCGAAGAGCGCGTAGACCCCGATGGCCACACGCCACTCACCGGTGGCCTCCTCCAGGGGCACGGTGACGGCGGCGGCGATGGCGGTACCGACGGCCAGGCCGGTGGTGTAGACGGTGGTCATCAGCCCGACCCGGTGGGGGAAGTGCTGCTTGACCAGGGCGGGGAGGATGACGTTGCCGATCGCGCCACCGGTCAGCGCGACGACGCTCAGGGCGAGGAACAACCAGGGTTCGGGTGCCAGGGCCCGGGCGACGAGGCCGAGAGTGAGCGCGCTCAGCGCGTACACGAGCAGGTGGTGGGAGCCGAGCCGGCGGGCGAGGGTGGGGGTGAGCCCGCCCAGGAGCGCGAAACACAGTACGGGCAGGGTCGTGAGCAGGCCGGCGCCCACCGCGCTCATGCCCAGACCACTCGTGACCTCGTCCAGGACGGGTCCGACGCTGGTGATGGCGGTGCGCAGGTTGAGTGCGGCCAGTGCGATGGCCACGGCGACCAGGACCAAGGCCTTGCGCGGAAGCGCGGAGGCGGTTTCGGTCCCGGCCGCGGAGGTGTTTTCGGGAGGTGTCATGCGCGTAGGGGTGGCGCTCATGGGACGCGGCTCACATAATCGTAGGATGACCCTATGTACTTCATGAGGATAACGCATTGCCCATGAGGGCCTATTCCCATGCCCATCTGGTCTAGGCTCCCTCCTTAACCGTTCCATACCTGTGCGCTGGCCCTGTCATCCGGCGACCCGCCCCTAGGAGGTTTACGCGTGCCCCTCGCCTCTACACGCCGGACCGGTCTGGTCGACCAGGTCATCAGCCAGCTAAGAGCCCAGATCGACTCCGGTGAATGGGGTGTGGGCGACCGTATCCCCACCGAATCGGAGTTGTCAGAACAGCTCGAAGTCGGCCGCAACACCGTCCGTGAGGCGGTTCGCGCCCTGGCCCACGCGGGCCTGTTGGAGATTCGCCAGGGCGCCGGCACCTTCGTACGCGCCTCCAGCGAGCTCGGTGGCGCCCTGCGCAGGCGCCTGGAGCGCTCCCGCGTGCGGGAGAACCTGGAGGTCCGGCGCGCCCTGGAGGTGGAGGCGGCGCGTCTCGCGGCGATGCGCCACACCGAGGAGGACATGGCCGACATCGATCGGGCCATGGCCCTGCGCGAGGAGGCGTGGCTCGGCCGCGACATGGGCGCGTTCGTGGAGGCGGACTTCACCTTCCACCGGGCGGTGGTCAACGCCACCCACAACACCCTGCTCATCGACCTGTACGACGACATCGCCCAGGTGGTCTACGCGAGCATCGCCCACACCGCCTACGAACAGAGCGACGAGGCCGCCGAGCAACCCTCCTCCGCCACCGAGGGGATAGACCACAGCAAGCTGACCGAGGCCGTTCGCGACGCGGATCCGATCCGGGCCGCCCGTGAGGCCACCTGTTACCTCGACGAGTTGCTGTCCCTCACCGAGGACTGACACCGCACCGTCTTCTCAGTGGTCCCCGCCGTAGACGTCGGTGACCGCCGAGAAGGAGCCGCGACGCGACCGCATCCGCGGGTTGAGCGCGCGGGGGCGGCCGCGGCGGGTGGTGAGGTCGGTCGGCGGGTCGGGGGCCTCTTCCCATCCGGTGACCCGCGAGGGATCCAGGCCGAGCAGGTCCAAGGTGCTCGCCCCCTCGCTCACGGCGTCGATGATCTCGCGTTCGCGGGAGATGCTGCTCATGGTGTCGGCGATGATGGCGCTGACCTGGCCGCGCGGCAGGCAGACCACCCCGTCGTCGTCGGCGACGATCCAGTCTCCGCGGCGGACCGACAGCGGTACGGGGCCGGTGGCCTCCATGGTGATCTGGCGGCCCACCGAACCACCGGCGTCGTGCCCGGCCTCGCGGACCGAGACACCGGTGCCGAAGACGGGGAGTTCGCAGTGGGCGATGGCGGCGACGTCGCGCACGCATCCCTCAAGGACGATCCCGACGATGCCCTTGGTACGGGCGGCCACGGCGAGGATCTCGTCCACGTAGCCGTACTCGGGTTCACCCGAGACGTCCACGATGAGCGCGGAACCGGGTGGGGCCTGGGCGACGGCCACGTGTAGCGCGAGGTTGTCCCCTGGGGCGCAGCGGACCGGGAAGGCGGTCGCGGCGAACGCGGCTCCCGGCCAGACGGAGAAGAGGTGGGTACCGAACGGTCGGCCTCCGCTTCGGGCCAGTGCCACCGTCCCCACAGCCGTCAACGTCTTCGCAAGCGCCATGTCAGCCTCCATTACACCCGCGCCCGGTGCGGCCGGCTCGAACCGGCCTCCTCCATACTCACGGGTAACTTAAGCGTGACGCAAGCCATACGGGCGGGAAACACGTAAAAATGTTACCGGTGGTTACACGGATGGCCGGAACCATTACCGGTTCTCACACGGTCGCACCACCCGTCGCACCGACGGCGGCCACCGTGTCCAGGGCCGTCCGCGCCGCCGCCACGTCGTGCACCCGGAACACCCGGGCGCCCTCCAGCGCCGAGACCGCCAACGTGGCGAGCGTGCCCTCTCCACGATCGGTCAGACCGACCCCCAGGGTCTCCCCCACGAAGTCCTTGTTGGAGACCGCCACCAGGACCGGCCAGCCGGTCGCGGCGAGTTCGCCCAACCGTCGGGTGAGCTCCAACGACTGATAGGTGTTCTTGCCGAAGTCGTGCGTGGGGTCGATCATCACCCCGTCGGACCGCACACCCAGGGAGACCGCTCGTTCGGCCAGGGCGCACACGCCGGAGATCACGTCCGCGACGACGTCGTCGTAGTGGACCCGGTGCGGGTCGGTGCGCGGGGCCAGGCCACCACTGTGGCTGCACACCAGCCCGGTGCCGTACTCCGCGGCCACCCGCGCCAGGTCGGGGTCGGCCCCGGCCCAGGTGTCGTTGATCATGTCCGCGCCGGCCTCCGCGCACGCGCGTCCCACCCGCGCGCGCCAGGTGTCCACGGAGATCACCACGTCGGGGTGGCGCTCGCGCAACTCACGTACGAACGGGACCGTGCGACGAATCTCCTCGTCCTCGTCCACGGGGGCGCCGTAACCGGCCTTGACCCCGCCCACGTCGATGACGTCCACCCCCGCCGCCACGGCGTGGTCAGCGGAGGCCAACGCGGCCTCCAGGGCGTAGGTCGCGCCCTGATCGTAGAAGGAGTCGGGGGTCCGGTTGATCACCCCCATCACCGCGTACCGGTTCCCCGCGTACGTGTACGAACGCAGTCGCAGTGTCCCTGTTCCCTCCGGCACCGCCGGACCACCTGTCACCATGGCTCCATCCTGGGCCATGGTCGAACACGGTGGCCGACCGGGACCGGCACCGGAAGGGTCGGGGGCGGGCGTCTCAGCTCGGGATCCAGGCCTCCGGGCGTTCACCGCCGCGACGTTCCTTGCGCACCCGCAGGTGCTCCCAGGTCTCCACGTGACCGACACCCATGGTGGAGCGGATGGTCTCCAGTGCCTCCACCAGACGGCAACGGTCGGGGGCGGTGAGCCTGCCGACCACGTCGTAGCGCCCGAACCCGCTGGCCAGGAAGGAGACCCTGGCCATGTTGGCCAGGGCACTGCCCAGCGCGTCGGCGTCACCCCGACAGTGCAGACCGAATCCGAGCTGTTCGTTGGAGCCCGCCGCCGTGGGATCGACCAGGGCGGTCACGTGCACCACCCCGGATTCGAGCAGACGCACCACCCGGGAGCGGGCCGCCGCCTGGGACAGCCCCACCTGGCGCGCCAGGTCCGCGTACGAAGCCCTGCCGTCCTTGAGGAGTCTGCGGACCAGTCGCCAGTCCAGCGCGTCCAGTTCGACGTCGTGGAGCTCCCTCACACTGCTGTGGGCGTCCTTGTACACCGCGTTGGCCCGGAAGACCTCCGCGCCCTCCACACCCGGCAGCGAGCGCAGGTGGGCCATCTCCTTGGTGAGCGCGGCGTCATCGGCCACGCGCACCTGCGCCACCGCGGGAAAGCGCCCCGCGGTCTGCGCCGCGAAGGTCACCGCCTCCCGTTCCTCCAGGGCCTCCAGGACCGGTTCGACCGGTCCACCGATCCGGAAGGACACGTGGCCCAAGACCTCCATGCCCACCACACCGGCGTGCAATACGCCGACGATCCGGATCGCCCCTGACTGGACGAGTTGCCGCACGCGAGCGCGCACCGCGGTCCGTGACAGACCGACGCCGTCGGCCAGTGCCTGGAAGGTCGCTCTGCCGTCCCCCTGCAACGCGCGCATGAGCGCCGCGTCAACCGCATCGAGCACGATGCCTGCCTTTCGTTCCCATGTCGTCGTCCATTCCCCCGAACGACGCCCCCTCCTCCGGCCAGATCATCGCAGTTGTGGAGCCTCTCGTACTACGGATCGCCAAAGAAATCGGCTCATTCACCCCTTTGACCGGCCCGAGCCGGGTTGCCAAAACCCCATCGGATACCTCTCGACCACATAACAGACTTGTATAGAACATCCCTTGAGACGGGTACGCAGTGCATACAACCTCCGCAAAGCGCCACACTGAACGGGCGGGCCCGGGTAAGGCCCCCAGAACGCACGGGACCATGGGATCCCGGCACGGTGACTTCGGCGTGAGCGGTCGGAACCGTGGGGACGTTCACGGGCGTAAAACCCGTAAGAGGCACAACCGAAGGTGGCCGCCACCCGGAATCGCGGTGTGGGCACATGAACCAGTACGGGGCGGACCCGATCGCCCCTTGGTGTGAGAGGAATGCCGGTGGCAGCGGAGGACGAGCGGCCAGATGAGGCACCCGAGCCCAGGAGCGGGCGCCCGAGCACGGGTGGGGCGCTGCTGTGGACCGCCGTGTCGGTTCCCTTCCCCGGAGCGGCTCATCTGCGCATGGGGCGACGCAAGGCGGGCGCCCTGATCCTGGGCCTCTACCTCCTGGGGATCGTCGCCCTGGGACTGTGGGCCTACCGATTGGGCGCGCACGAGTCCGGCGCCATGACGGTGCTGGCCGGGATGGCCGTACAGGACATGTGGTTGTTGGGCGCGATGGGCGCGGTGTTCGTCGTCGCCGTCGTGTGGATGAGCGTGATCGTCCACTCCTGGGTGATCACCCGCCCCGAGGGCAAGGGGCGGGGCCTGCGGATGATCGGCGCCATGACCGTGCTGCTGCTGTGCCTGACCGTGGCCGTGCCCTCCGCGTGGGCGCTGCACGCCGGGTACACCGCCTACGAGACGTTGGGGTCGGTGTTCGGCACGCCCGAACGCGAGGACCTGCCCCCACACGACGCGGCCGACCCCTGGTACGGGGCCGAGCGGCTCAACGTGCTGCTGATCGGCGCGGACTCGGGCGACAACCGCTACGGCACGCGCACCGACACGATGATGGTGGCGAGCGTGGACACCGACACAGGTGACACCGTGCTCGTGGGCATGCCGCGCAACCTGGAGGACGTCCACTTCCCCGAGGACAGCGCCTTGGCCGAGCGCTACCCCGAGCCCTACGGGTTCGACCTGCTGCTCAACGACGTCTACCAGACGATCGCCGAGGAGCCCGAGGAGCTCGCGATGAACCCCATCGCCCCGGACCCGGCCGCGGACACCCTCAAGAAGGTGATCGCGCACAACCTGGACCTGGACGTGGACTACTACGCCATGGTCGACATGATGGGCTTTCGGGACCTGATCGACGCCGTGGGCGGCATCCAGGTGCGCATCGACGAGCCCATCCCCTATGGCGTGCACGGCGGTGTGCTGGAGCCGGGTCTGCGGCGGCTGAACGGACACGACGCCCTCTGGTACGGCCGGTCCCGGGTCAACAGCGACGACTACGGGCGGATGGGCCGCCAGGGCTGTCTGATCAAGTACGTCGCCGAGCAGGTGGAGCCCTCCACGGTCCTCACCAGCTACCGGCGCCTGGCCGGGGCCACCAAGCGGACCCTGACCACCGACATCCCCCAGTCCAAGGTGCCGGCCTTCATCGAGCTGGCCGACCTGGTCACCGACGAGGGTTCCATGAGCACCTTCCAGCTCTCCCCACCCCAGGTCAACACCGCCGCTCCGGACTGGGAGGAGATCCAGGATCTGGTCCAGGAGGCCATCGACAGCAGTGCCGAGGGCGACGAGCTGCCGGACGAGTCCTCAGAGGAGCCCTCTGAAGAGGCCTCCGACGAGGAGGAATCGGGGCAGGAGTCCGCGGAGGAGCGGACCGAGTGGCAGGACTACACCGGTCTGGACGAGGAGTCTCCGGCCGACCCGGGGCGCCAGGTCGGCGCGGAGGCAAGCGACCTCGACGCGCTGTGCCCCTGATGTGAGGCCCCAAACCCGCTTCGGTGCGGTGGCCGGTCCCGGCCGGTCCCGCACCGAGCGTTGCCACCGCCTCGACCGCGTGTGACTCTGGCCCCGTGACCGCAGCGCAGCTTTGGACCCTCGTAGCCCTCGGCGCCTTCCACGGACTGCACCCCGGCATGGGTTGGTTGCTCGCGGTCGGCCGTGGCCTCCAGGAGGGCGGGCGCGCCCAAGTGCTACGCGCGTTGCCGGCGATCGCGGTGGGCCACGCCGGCAGTGTGGCGGTGGCCGCGGTGGCGATCACGGTGACCGGTTCGGTGACGGCCTCGGTGCTGTTCCCGGTGCTGGGCGGCGCGGTGATCGTGCTCGTGGGGTTGGTGATGCTGCTCTCCCGGCGGCACTTCCACTGGCGGCAGGTGCGGCTTCCGCTGTGGCAGCTGACCGCCTGGTCGTTCCTGATGGCCTCGGCGCACGGCGCGGGTCTGATGCTGATGCCGGTGTTGGCGGGCGGGCTCTCGCACACCCACGTGGACGGTGGTGGTCACGGCGATCATGGCGGGCACGGTGCGATGTCGGCGGCGGAGGGAGGCGGACCGGTGGATCCGGGATCGGCCACGGCCGAGACCGGGACGGCCGGCGCGGCGGAGGTGGTCGAGGGTTCCTGGAGCCTGTGGGACGCCACTCTGCTCGGGTTGGCGGCGACCGGGGTGCACACCCTGGCCATGTTCGCGGCCGCGGGGGTGGCGGCGCTCATCGCCTACGACTTCCTGGGGGTGCACGCCCTGCGCTGGAAGGGTGTGACCATGGACCGGATCTGGGCCCTCACCCTCGTCCTGGGTGGGGTCTTCGTCCTGTGGTCGGTGCTGTGATCGGTCGGGGCCGTGATCATGGGCGGTTTCACCCGGGCCGCCGACTTTGATTCAGGCCACAGTCGGGAATGACTCGAATGGCCACTGTGTCCAATAAACGAAGTGCCTCTTCTTCGAGGCCACCAGACACGTGCGCCAGGGACGAGAAGGCGACCGCCCGGTCGCCCGCCCTCGGCGTGGAGGGGCAGAGTCCATGACGCACAGAGCCGCCGCACCCGGACGCCGCTGGCACGGGGTGATCCTGTCGACGGCGATCCTGGCCGCGCTCGCCGTGGTCGCGGTCCTCGGCGCCCGGTGGGTGGTGCACAACCAGGAGAAGGTCTTTCCCGTCTCGACTCCGTGGGGAACGGACTGTTCGGTCTGGGTCGGCGACGACCAGGTCCGGCTCGACCGCGAGCAGGCGCAACGGGCCACCACGGCGGCGGCGGTCATCGCCCAGGGCGACGACGCCCCGGTCGAACAGCCCGACGTGGAGGACATCCCGGACGAGGTGATGCGGGTGCTCGTCGAGGGCCCGGAAGATGACGCCGGCCCCTCACTGACCTGCCGTTACGGTGGCGAGGAGGTCGAGTTCGAGGAGGAGAGGCCCTCCGGTATGACCCCGCGCACCGAGACCCTCAAGGCGGGCGTGGAGGAGCACTTCTCCGACACCAGCATCGGCGGTTACGTGGCCGGTGGTTACGACTCCGGGCACGGTGAGGGGTCGGCGCACTACGAGGGCCGCGCGCTCGACATCTTCTACCGGCCGGTCACCGAGGACAACCGCCGCCAAGGGTGGTTGATGGCGCACTGGCTCATCGCGCACGCCCCCGACTTCCAGGTCGACGTGATCATCTTCGACGACAAGATCTGGAGCACCCGCTACCCGTCGTTGGGGTGGCGCCACTACGAGGCCGACCCCGACAACGAGATCCTGCGCCACCTGGACCACGTGCACGTGGACGTGCTGCGCGGCCCGGACCCCGACGAGGCCTGACCCTCACCGGGAAGGGCTCGAACCGATCTCGGGTCGTAGCGGTGGTCGCGAGCCCTTCCCGTCGGCCCGGTCCGGGCCGGTTCAGTCCTCCAGCCGGAAACCGAGTTTGAGGCCCACCTGGAAGTGGGCGACCTGGCCGTCCTCGATGTGCCCGCGGACCTGGGTGACCTCGAACCAGTCGAGCCCGCGCAGCGTCGCCGAGGCCCGTTGGACGCCGTTGCGGATGGCCTGGTCGATCCCGTCCGGCGAAGTGCCGACGATCTCGGTGACGCGGTAGGTGTGGTCGGTCATCGGTGGACCCCCTGCGTAGTCGGTTGCGGGGGCGGCGCGGACGCGGCCCCCGTTCCCTGCGTCCCCCCGATCCCCCACGGTCACACGTGGCCGTGAGAGATGACCGATTCGTCCCGGATCCCCTTCCGAAACCGGGGATCCTCGACCTTTGCCGACCTTTTCCGGGGGCCTTGGTCCCGCGTGGGACCGGATTGACCCGAGTGCCACGGTGGACTCGGGGGAACACAGGGACACAAGTGGGGGCGAAGTGTCAGATTAGTCCTGACCTGGGACTGAAGACCCTACGTCGACGGGACTTTCCCGAGACAACGTCGTAACTGACTCTTGACGTACCCCGGGGGGCGGCGGTGTACATTGGGTTGTAGCGCTTCGGTCCCCCGTCGGAGCGCGCGGCGATGTTCCGAGCCCCCGTTGGAACATCGCATGTGACGCCGGGTGGTTTGCCCCCGTAACCACCCGGCGTCGCTTTTTGTCCACACCCGGGCGGGTGGCCACCCGCCCGTGGCCGTGGCTTGACCATCGGTTCCGCTTGATCTCCTGGGGTTCGGCATTGGGTGACACCACGAAGGACGCACACTGCTCTCGGAAGGGCTGCCGTGCCCCCGCCGACTGGGCCCTGGTGTGGAACAACCCCAAGCTGCACACCCCCGACCGTCGCAAGGTGTGGGTGGCCTGCGACGAGCACCGCGACTACCTGGCGAACTTCCTGGACATGCGCGGTTTCCTGCGCGAGACCGTCCCCATGGACGAGTTCGAGGGCTGACACGGGCCTCTGAGGGGAGGCGTCCGACCACCGTCGCGGTGATGCCCGGACGCCCCGTCCTCAGCCCATGGCCAGGTGCCAAGCGTGCAGCAGCAGGTCCTCGTGGCCGACCGCCCCGACCGCCGTGAGCAGTTCCGGCCAGGGATCCGCCCAACCCGTCTCCCCGCCACAGCGCTCGACCATCACCAACGCCAGGGCTCCCACGACCCGCCCATGCTCCCCCGGGTCGGCGGCGGCCACGGCCAGGAGACCGCGCACCACAGCGGCCGACGTCTCGTTCGGCAACCCGCCGTTTCCGTACCGTGGAACGATCCCGTCGACGTGGCGATCCATGTGTCGGGGACCGGCGACCCCTCCGAGGGCGAGCACCCCGGCGACGTCGGACAGGTGGTCGACCACGGTCGCGGCGGACGGGTCGTCCTGTTCCCGTAGCCGCCGGTTCAGGTCGGTCTGGAGCAGACGGACCGTCTCGCTCCGGTACTCGACTCTGCCCCGGAGCAACTCCAGGCACCGGTCCCGTTGGTCCTCCCCGATCATGTGTCCCGCGTCGGTGCGTTCCAGCAGGGTGTTCATCAGCCCCGCCAGTTCCTGGACGCGCCGGTGGGCGCTCTCCCACCGTTCCGGGCCGGTCCGGCGCGGTGGGATCCCCCGTGCCGCCGGCGGAACCTGGTCCAGGAGGCGTCCCAGGGCTTCCGCGATCCGGTCCACACCGCGCCCCGTGTCCAGGTGGCGGCGCAACGCGGCCATCGACCGCGTTAAGGGACGATCGAGGTCGCAGAGGGCGTCGACGACGTCGTCGATCGTCTGCTCACCCCATAGGTCCCACCGGGCCCACCAGCCGGCCATTCGCCAATGACCTCGTTCGGGGGCGGGGAGGGTGTTCAAGATCCGAGCGGCCGGCGCGCGAACGGCGGGGGCCAGCAGGTCCGGGTCGACCCCCAGCAAAGCGACCTGGATCTCCTCCGAGGCGAGGGCGGGCACGCGTTCGGCCAGGGCACTCAAGGCACGGGGGTCGTCGGCGCACCGTAGGAGCGCGGCGGCCACGGCGGCCGTCACGTCACGATGTTCGGCTTCGCGGCGCAGCACCCGGGTCAGGGAGGGCACGGCCTCCTCGGGCCGGTGGGCGGCCAGGAGCCGGGCCGCACTCTTACGGACGGTCACCTTGACCGGCCCTTCGAGCGCCCGCGCCAGCGACGACCCCAGTCGGGAGGGCGGTGTCCAGCGGGCGCAGCGGGACATCACCGGCCCGGCGGCCCTGGACCGCGGACCATCGGCGTTCGATATGACCCGTTCCAGGGTGCCCGCGGGGTCGGCGGAGCGGCCCAGGGCCGACATCGTGGCCTCGCGCAGCAGGACGTCGTCGCCGGCCAGGTGGACGGCCAGGTGCGCCTCGCCGCCGGGGAGCGCGCACAGCGAACGCAGCGCGGCCTCGCGCTCCTCGACGGTCGATACGGGGTCGACGACCACCGCCCGCAGGTGGGTGGTCAGACGTGCGCGGAGGGATTCGGGCCAGTCCCGTGCCAGGACCCGTTCCACGCGCGGCACCCATACCGGGTCGTCCCCGGCGGTGCGCCACCGGTTCTCCCACTCGTGCGAGGAAGAACCGTCGGCGGATCGTGGTCCATCGGTGGGTTCCTCGGAATCCGGGTGGCCGAGGACGGCGTCCAGAGCCCGGTCGAGTGTGTCCGGGCCGTGGTGCAGGGTCAGCGTCTCCCAGACCCGCGGGACACGAGCGGTGCGCGGATCCCCCTCGAACAATCCCAGTGCCCGGTCGGCCCGCTCAGGTCCGGACAGGTACAGGGCGGCGGCCCTCGCCGCGGTGCCGTGGGCGGGGTCGTCCAGCACGATCTCCCGCAGGTGCGGTGCCAGGGCCCGGCCCCGACGGCCGAGCTCACCGGCCAGGGCGATGAGCGCTTCGGGGTCACGGCGTCGGAGCGCTCGCAGGCCCGGAGCGAGTCGCTCCAGGAGCATCGTCTCCGCGCCGGGCGGCAGGATCTGGTCCAGACGCGGTTCGGGACCATGGTGGTGGCCGGCGGGTTCGGTCCCGCGCCACCAGACGCTCCGCGGGTTCCGTGCCCACCACGGACGATTGTGGCGCGCCCGATCGGGGTCCCCCCATCCCCTCGCGCCGAACCGTTCGACGAGCCGGGCGTAGGTCTCCACTCCCCAGTCCTGGACGGCCGGATCGAGGCGGGTCCGGGGGTGACGCAGCAGGCGGGCGACCAGGTCACGCAACGCCCGACGGGTGGTCGCCGAGGTGTCGCGTGAGCGGAGCGTGTCCCGGACCAATCGATGCAAGGCGTCCAGGCACGGCGACAACAGGGTCGGTTCCATCGGGACCAGGGAGCGCAGCAGGGCCCGTCGCACCGGATCACGGTCGGCGCCGTGGCGGTCGACCCGCTCACCCAGGACGGTGGCGAGCAGTTCGGGGTCACCGGTGCGTGCGGTGGCCTCCATCAGGCGGGCCAGCCCTCGCGCCCTTCGCTCCGGGTCACCGGCGGAGGCGGCCTCGGACAGGAGCGGGGCCGCTTCCGCGTAGGGCAGGTGGACGATCGCGTCCAGGTCCCGATGGGCGTCCAGGCACCGGCTGTTGGTGCGCTGGAAAACCGCGAAGCGGCGCAGGGCGTTGCGGGCGATCTCTTCGGCCCGGGCCGGTGGCAGCAGGTCCAGGAACGGGAACAGGGGTTCGGGGGATCGATCGCCCAAGCGTTCGATGGCCCGTTCGATGCGTTCCGCGGCCCGTTCCGGGGGCAGTGACCGCAGCACGCATCGGGCCGTCCCGGGGTTGCGGCGCATCGCGCGCCACAGCTCCCGGTTCAGCCGTGGGCCCAGGGGTGCGCCGTGGTGCGGGTCGAGGGTGTCGGTCCGATCCAACCGGCGGGCGCGTGGCACCCGCAGGTTCCGGTTCCGCAGCGACGAGTTCTCCAGCATGCCCAGGACCCGGCCGGGGCGGATCTCGTCCAGCGCGGCCAAGGCCCTTCGGTGGGGCCACCAGGTGAACTCGTCGGTGATCCGTTCGGCGAGATGGTCGGCCAGGGTGTCGGGGTGGCGCCGGGCCAGGCGACGCCAGGAGGAGACCGCGTGGGCGAGGTCGGGCAGTCGTCGGGTGACCGTGTCGGGGGTACACGCCGGTAGGAGCGCCGCCGCGTCCTGGTCACCGAACTCCGCGCGGACCCGGTCCAGGAGGGAGTCGGCCAAGGTGGTCCGGCGGGCGGTGAACAGGGTGCGGTACAGGGCTCGGCGGAGTCCGGCCGAGGCGTCGGTGAGCAGTGGTCGGACGGCCTCGTCGGGGACCGGGAGGGTGCGCACGGCACGCAGGGCGGCACGGCGCAGTTCCGGGTCGGGTCCGGCGAGGTGAGGGGCGATGAGGTCGAGGTCTCGGGCGGCCGTGGCCATGTGCAGGGCGAGGCGGCCGTGCCCGTGTTCGTCGAGCTCGCGCTGGAGCGCGGTGAGGTGGGGCGTACCCGAGTGTCCCAGGGCGTACCGGGCCAGCCGGGCCATGCGGTCGGGCCTGGAGAGAGGGCTCAGGTGGTGAAGGAGTTCGATGGCCGACCCGAACGTCGGCGTGGTGGGGCTCAACGGCCCGGGCGGCATCCGCCCTTCCTGATCGTCATGGCGGACATCATGGGCCACTCCCCCGGGCCGAGGCAAGCCCCGCAGGTCACGGGGCCGGCCACGGCGCGAGGGTGTCACAACGACGCGGCCCGCCAAGCCGCCACCCGGACGTCCTCGTGAGGTGAAGCGCCCAGGTCGGCGATGAGCCGCGCCCACGGATCGCTCCAGTCCTGCCGTCGGCCCTCCCGTTCGGCGAGCGCGACGGCGACCAGACCTACCAGACGGCCCGCCTCGCCACGGTCCCGCTGAGCCGGGGCGACGAGGTGACGCAGCAGCACGGCGAGGTGTCGGGGACCCACCCCGTGGACGATCCCGCTCGGGAGCAGGTCCGCGACCGCCGCCTCCGGTGTGGCCGACCGGTCACCGGGGTGGCGGGCGGCCAGGTCGGCCCAGGCTCGGACCCGGGCCTCGAACACCTCCGCTGGCAGGATCCGGTTCCGGTTCCAGGTCAGGGTGGGCAGGTCGGCCAGGCGTAGCAGCAGCGCCTCGGCGCGCAGTCCCGGGTGCGCGGCCAGCCGCTCCACGGCGTGGTCCAGGCCGGGTACGGCGGTGTACGGGTCGTCCCGTCCCCGGATCCGCTCGGCGAGTATCCGGGCGGTGGCGACCGCCCTGTGCGGCAGGGAGGGGCGACGATCGGTCTCCGGTCCTCGGACGGGGACCTCCCGGCCGACAGGCGGGCACAGGTCCGCCAGTTCCGCCACGACGGCGGGCAGCCGCTTCCGGTAACGGTCTTCCCGGAGCAGCCCCTCGAAGAGGCGCAGCACACGTTGGTCGGACCGGGAGAGGTCCTTCAGGTCCTCGATGAGGGTCTCGGCGAGGGCCTCGTCCCACAGCGCCCAACCCGAGATCCGGGCGCACACGTCGACGCTCTCGTCGATGGCGGGGTCGCCGCTCTCGGGAAGGGACACCATGAACCGGGCCACCCTGGCGCGCAGGTCCGGACGTACGTCCAAGGGCGGGTGCGCCAGCAGGGTGGACCTGGCCACGGGGTCGTCGAAGGTAGCGACGCGTTCCTCCAGTGCGGGCAGGACCCCCGGGTGGTCGCTTCCGGCGATGAGCGCCTCCAGTACGGCCGCGCGCACGTCACGGTGCGGATTCTCCTGATCGAGCAGGTCCACGAGGAGTTCCAGGCCACCGGTCGGCCGCACCAGGCCCAGGATCCGAGCGGCGGTCTTGCGCACGCTCACCTTGCCCGGTCGGGCCAGGACCTCGCCCAGGCTCGCCACCAGGGTGGAGGACCGGACCCGCCGAGCGCAGGAGCCGAGCACCGCCACGACCGCACGGGAGGAGGTGCCCTCGTCGACGTGCTCCAACAGCACCCCGAGCGCGCGTTCGGGGTCATCGGAACGCGCCGTCCGGATCAGCGCGGGCTCCTTCGTCCATGCGCCCGCCTCGACCCAGGGCAGCAGGTGGTCCATGGCGCCGGGCAAGGCGCTCAGTCCGTCGAGCGCCCGCGCGGGGATCAGGTCGTGGTCCACCATGTCCTCGACCACGCCCCGCAGGTACTCGGCCGCGTGGGCGTGTTCGACCGACGTCCAGGTCCGGATCAGGTCACGGTGGATCTCGACGATCCGGTGGGGCGGCCGTCCACCGCCCGTCCTCAGGCGAGCGGCCTCCCTCAGTGCCTCGACCACCAGGTCGGAACGCAGCCGGGCCAGGCGTTCCCAGACCGGCTCGATCAGGACGGTGGCGGGAGCGGCACGGAACAGCCGTTCGGCGCGCTCTCCCGGACGGGTGCCGCGCAGGTGGAGCACCGCCGCCTCATACGCCCTGGCGACGGGTGGGTCCGCGACCACGACCTCGCGCAGGTCGTGGTCGAGCAACGGTGGGATCCCGTACAGGTGATGCCCCAGGGCGCGGGCCAGGACCAGGGTGCCGTCATGGTCTCCCCGGGCCCGAGCACGGGCCAGCGCGGGCGCGAGCCGGTCGTACAGGTCCCGCGCCCGATCAGGGGTGAGCACCTCGGCGAGGGTCCACCTCCGACCCAACGTGGGCCGACGATGCCAGCGCTCGTAGGCGCCTCTTCCGTACCCGGTGACACCGTCCCCGCCGTGGCGTTCGATCAGCCGCGCGAGGACGGTGAGCGCCCATTCGGTCAGATCGGTCCGGTCCCGGGCCAGGGGGTGGCGCAGGACCCGCAGCGCAAGGTGGCCCAAGGCCCAGCGGGTGGCGTGGGTGGTGTCGGGCGCGGCGAGGTCGTCGTCGAGCAGGCGGTACAGGTCGGGCAGGGTTTCGGGGGCCATCACGGTCGGGGGCAGCACCCCCAGCGCCAGGGGCAGGGAGCGTCGTACCTGGTCGCGGTCGGCGGCGGACCGCGCCGTTCGGGTGGTGAGCACCCGGGCCAAGGCGCCGGCCCCATCGCGTCCGGCGGCCACGACCAGCCAGTACAGGGCGTGTTCGCGGCGGTCCGGGTCCGGATCTCCGGCCGCCTGGGACAGGGCGGGTTCGGCCTCCTCGAAGGGCAGGTGGGCGAGGGCTTCCACGTCCCGGTGGGTGTGGTCGGGGTGCACGGCCCGGAAGCTCTCCAGGTAATCCAGGATCCGCCTGGCCTCGGTCACCGTCCGGTCCGCCGGCAACAGGCCGAGGTAGGGGAGCAGGGTGGCGCGTTCCCCGCCGCCCTCGGCGACGAACCGGTCGATGATCGGCGCCCGGTCCACGTAACGCATGACCCGCAGGATCGGCAGGGCCCGGGGGCCGGCGTCGTGCATGGTCTTGATCAGACCGCCCACGTCGCGACGGTCACGCGCGTACGCCGGGTAACGGGCCGGGTAGTGCAGCGCGTCACCTTCCGCGTGCAGGAGCCGGTGGGCCTGGACGTAGTGGGTGGAGGGGGCGTTCGGTTCGAGGCGCTCGCGCAGGAACGGAACGAGGAGTTCGGGGCTCGTCTTGGCGAGGGCTTCGGCCACGCGGTACCAGGGGTGGGCCCAGATCAGTCCCGTGATCGGGGACGTGTCCTTCTCACGTTCCAGTCGTCTCAGCAACGGGTCCGGATGGCGTCGGGCGAACCGGGACCAGCCTTCGACCCGGTGGGCCAGTTCGTCCAGGTGCGCGTCCACCGTCGGGGTGGAACAGGCGGGTAGCAGCGAGGCGGCCTCGCGCTCACCGTGGCGTTCTCGGACCAAGGGCAGGATCCGGTCGGCGACCGTGGTCCGGTGGTCCCGGTACAGGACGACGTAGAGAGTGCGGCGCAGCCGGTGGGAGGCGTCGTCCAGCAGTGCCTCGAAGGTCTGATCCGGCAGAGCCATCCCCGGTGTCCGGCACAGTACGGAGCGGCGCAGGTCTTGGTCCGCACCGTTCAGGTAGCGCGTGATGAGGGCGGGGTCGCGCGCGGCCAAGGCCAGGTGCGCGCCCAGAGCCGGCTCGTCCAGAGCGTCGAGACCGGACACGGTCTCGGCCAACAGTGGACCGTGTCGGTGTTGCCGGGCGTAGAGAGCGAGCCGACGCATGCGCTCGCTCCCGGTGAGGGGAACGACGTCGGCCAGGAGACGCCGGGCGGGGCCGTTCTCGGGGATGTCCTCGGGCATGGCGATCACCTTGGCAGTGCCACGACACCGGTCGCAAGGAGGTTTCGCGGCGCCGGGACCGGGTTCAGCCCTCGGTGGGCTTCTCCAGGTCCGCGCGTGCTCGGGTGAGGGCCTCGGGTGTGTCCACGTCGAAGGCGTCCGGGGCTCCGGGCAGCGGAACGTGCGCGGGTTCCAGGGGACCGAGCAGTCCATAGAGCGATCGCCGTGTGTAGGCGGCCAGGGCCTCGCGCAGGACGTCGGTGCGCCACAGGCCGGTGAGCCACTGTTCGCGTCCCGAGGCGTCCACCAGCACGGCACCGTTCGTGGAGGTCGCGGCACGCGCCAGGGCGGCGAGGTGGTCGGGGCGCAGGTAGGGCAGGTCCGCGGCGAGCAGCGCGCACCAGGGGGCGCGCACGGTAGACAGACCGGCACGCAGGGCGGGCACCGGGCCGGCGCCCGGCGGGTCCTCGCGGACGTAGGCGGCCCGTGGCCGGTCCCGTTCGGGTCCGACCACGGTGACGCCGGCGTCGGGGTCGTGCGCGCGCACGGTGGCGGCGACGTGTTCCAACAGGGTGCGTCCGGCGATGGTCAGGCCGGGTTTGTCGAGCCCGCCCATGCGGGTCGCCGCTCCCCCGGCCAGGATCACCGCGTCCAGGTACTCGCTCACGTCCCCAGCATGCCCTACGGTTCAGCCCTTGACGCAGACGACCTGGCGCAGGTGGGCGGCCACCTGGACGAGGTCGGTCTGGGCCTCGATCACCGATTCGAGGTCCTTGTAGGCGGCGGGGATCTCGTCCACGACGCCCCGGTCCTTGCGGCACTCCACGCCCTTGGTCTGTTCGGCCAGGTCGGCCTCGGTGAAGGTCTTGCGCGCCTTGTTGCGGCTCATCCGACGCCCCGCCCCGTGGGAGGCGGAGTTGAACGAGGCCGGGTTGCCCAGCCCCTTCACGATGTAGGTCCCGGTCGCCATGCTGCCCGGGATGATGCCGAACTCGCCCGAACCGGCGCGGATGGCGCCCTTTCGGGTGACGAGCACGTCCACCCCGTCGTAGGTCTCCTCGGCCACGTAGTTGTGGTGGCAGGAGATCCACTGCTCGAAGGTGGTGCCGGGGACCTGGTCGGCCAGGACCCGGCAGGCCAGGCCCATCATGACGTCGCGGTTCCGACGCGCGTAGTCCTGGGCCCAGAACAGGTCGCGCCGGTAGGCGTCCATCTCCGGGGTCCCGGACAGGAACACCGCCAGGTCCCGGTCGGGCAGGTCCTGGTTGTGCGGCAGTGTCTGGGCCCGGCCGATGTGGTGGTCGGCGAGTTCCTTGCCGATGTTGCGCGACCCCGAGTGCAGGACCAGCCACACGGTCTGGTCGTCGTCCAGACACACTTCGAGGAAGTGGTTGCCGCCGCCCAGGGTGCCCATCTGACGGCGGGCGCGCTCGCTGCGGGGGTGGACGGCCTCGGCCAGGTCGTCGAATCCGGCCCAGAAGGTGTCCCAGCCGGAGCTGCGCAGGCCGGGAACGCGGGCGGGGTCGACGGGCTCGTCGTGGGCGTGGAAACCGACCGGGATGGTCGCCTCCAGCGCCGAGCGCAGGGGACGCAGGTTGTCGGGCAGGCGCCCGGCCCTCAGGCCGGTGCGCACCGCGGTCATGCCGCAGCCGATGTCGACGCCGACCGCGGCGGGGCTGACGGCGTCGCGCATCGCGATCACCGAACCCACCGTGGCGCCCTTGCCGTAGTGGACGTCGGGCATGACGGCCAGGCCGTGGGTCCAGGGCATGCGGGTGACGTTGCGCAGCTGCTCCATGGCGGCGGACTCGACCCCGTTCGGGTCGGCCCACATACGGATCGGCACTCGTTCGCCGGGAACCTCGGTGTAGGACATGGGGCCACCTCCCTCTCGTGTCGGCCCCGGAGGCGCCGGTCGGCGCCCCCGGGACATCAAGTCAGAACGGGAGGTCGCGGGCAACCGAATATTCGCGGTCGCCGGTCGGGGCGGGCGGGTCAGCCGCCGATCGCGGACATCGGGCGGGCCGGTTGCAGGAAGCTGGGGTCGTTGATGCCGTGACCGGGCAGCTTGCTCGCCACGGCGGCCTTCCAGCGTTGGGCGATCTCGTCGTCGGTGGCGCCCTCGCGCAGGGGCGTGCGCAGGTCCGACTCCTCGCGGGCGAACAGGCAGTTGCGGATCTGGCCGTCGGCGGTCAGTCGCACCCGGTCACAGGCCCCGCAGAAGGGTCGGGTCACCGATCCGATGACGCCGACGGTGGCGGTGCGACCATCGGGGAAGTTCGCACCTCGTACGTGGAACAGCTCGGCCGGGGCGCTGCCCCGGGTGTCGGCGTCGGCGGCTTCGAGGTCGAACTCGGCCTCCAGCCGCTGAAGGATCTCGTCGGCGGTGATCATGTTGTCGCGCCGCCAGCCGTGTTGGGCGTCCAGCGGCATCTGCTCGATGAAGCGCAGTTCGTAGCCGCGTTCGATGCAAAAACGCAGCAGGGCGGGCGCTTCGTGGTCGTTGATGTCGCGCATGAGCACGGTGTTGACCTTGACGGGGGTGAGGCCGGCGTCCGCGGCGGCGGCCATCCCCTCCAGGACGTCGTCCAGGCGACGACGTCGGGCGAGCTTCTCGAACACGACGGGGTCGAGGGTGTCGAGGGAGACGTTGACCCGGTCCAGCCCGGCCTCGGCGAGCGCGGGGGCCATCCGGGCGAGCCCGATGCCGTTGGTGGTCAGGGCGGTGCGCGGGCGGGGCTCGTGATCGGTGGTGCCGGCGACGATGCCGGGCAGGCCGCGCCGCAGCAGGGGCTCGCCACCGGTGAAACGGACCTCGTCGATGCCCAGACGAGTGGTCCCGATACGGACCAGTCGCAGGAGTTCCTCGTCGGTGAGCAGTTCCGGTTTGGGCAGCCACTCCAGGCCCTCAGGAGGCATGCAGTAGGTGCATCTGAGGTTGCAGCGGTCGGTGAGCGAGACCCTGAGGTCGGTCGCCACGCGCCCATAGGAGTCGGACAGCACAGGCGGTCACCCTCTCCAGTCTGAATTGCCGAGTAGGCGGTACGCCAATTTGCACCCACCCGAGGGATACCCACTCAACAGCGTAGAAGATCCACTTTCACGGTGAGTAGTCTCAATCGCGCCTTTTGCCGCATTTCGTCGGTGACCACCAGGATCTCCGCCCACGTGTGGACCTTCACCCCAAGGAACAACGCGAATCGTTGTCCGAACGTTTCCGAAGAACCGCTTCATGTGTCCTCTCGGCGGCCGGACCGGCACCACGGGTGATGACATCGCCGTACCCGATGCCCCATGCTCTACCGAGGACGACGGTTCGATCGTCCCAGAGCCGCACGGCGACAAGGAGGCAGGACACGGTGATCAGTACACGCGAGTGGGCCCTGGCGGGCGGGCCCGACGGTTCGGCGAAGCTGGCGGCACGGGCCTGGGCGCCCACGACGGGTGAACCCACCTGGCTGGCCGTCCTGGTGCACGGCTACGGCGAACACCTGGGCCGCTACGACCAGGTCGCCGAGGACCTGTGCGCGGCCGGCGCGGTGGTCTACGGCGCCGACCACCGCGGACACGGACGGTCCTCCGGCGAGCGCGTCCTGATCGACGACTACGCCGGTGTGGTGGAGGACGTCCACCGCGTCGTCACCCAGGCGCGCACCGCCTACCGCACGATCCCCTTGGTGCTGATCGGCCACTCCATGGGCGGCATGATCGCCGCCCGCTACGCCCAGGTGTACCCCGAGTCGTTGCAGGCACTGGTGCTGTCCGGGCCGGTCCTGGGCCGTTGGACCGCGGCCGAACGGCTCGCCGCCGCCACGGAGATCCCCGACGACCCCATCGACCCCTCCGTCCTGTCCCGCGACCCCGAGGTGGGGCGGGCCTACCTGGCCGACGAACTGGTCTGGCATGGTCCGTTCAAGCGCACCACGGTCGAGGCGCTGCTCACCGAACTGGAGCGCGGCAACGCGTCCGGGACCGTGGGTTCGCTGCCCATGCTGTGGGTGCACGGCAGCGAGGACGCGCTGGTCCCCGTCTCCGACACTCGGGTGGGGATCGAAAGGCTCGCCGGTGAGGACTTCACCGCGCGGATCTTCCCCGGCGCCCGGCACGAGGTGTTCAACGAGACCGACCGCGACGAGGTCCTGGCCGAGGTGATCCGCTTCGCCCACCGCTTCACGAACTGATCCCACAACGAGGAGCCGAGGCGCATGACCATCCCACCGCCGACGTCGGAGTCCGGACGGCACGACGAATCGTACGGCCGCTCGATGCCCTCGCTCACACCACCGCCCTCGGAGGTGGCGACCTCGCGGGAGGTCGTGCGCGCTCTGCTGCGCGAGCAGCACCCGGACCTGGCCGATCGCGAGATCACCGACCCTGTCGAGGGCTTCGACATGGCCGTGTTCCGACTCGGTGAGGACCTCGCGGTCCGACTACCGCGTCACCGGGAAGCGATCGCCTCGTTGGCGGTGGAGGTCCGGTGGGTGAGGGAACTGAGCGAAGGGTGGACCTTCCCCACGCAGCGGATCGTGCGAACGGGTGTCCCGGGTGAGGAGTTCCCCTGGAATTGGGCCGTCACGTCCTGGCTTCCCGGCCGGAACGCGGCACGACACCCCCTGGAGGCGTCGGCGGCGCCGGACCTGGGTCGGGCCCTGGCCGAGATCCACCGGCCCGCGCCCGCCGACGCCCCGTTCGATGTCGAGCAGAGCATTCGGCTCGCCGAGCGGGATCCCGTGCTCCGAAGGTTTTTGCGGACCCTGCCCTCGGTGGGGGCGGGGCGGGGACCGATGGTGGACCCGGGCGCCGTGGAGGAACTGTGGGGGCGGGCGCTCGCGGTGCCCGACGACGCCCCGCGGGTCTGGATCCACGCCGACCTGCACCCGTTCAACGTGATCTCCGACGAGGGCCGGTTCGGCGGCATCATCGACTGGTCCGACATCGCGCGAGGGGACCCCGCGGTGGACCTGGGTTTCCTGTGGTTGCTGCTGCGGCGCGACGCCGTGGGCGAGGCCTACCGGGCCTACGGCGGCCTCGACGAGGCCACGGAGGCACGGGCGAGGGGGATCGGGTTGGTGAAGGCGATCACGCTCGCCGCGGTACCGAAGGCCGAGGTCGCACGGGTCGGGTGGCGGGCGCTGACGGAACTGGGTGTGGCGGTTCACGATGGGGACGGTGCCCGGCAAGGGTCCGGTCCCTGACCGATCCGACCTTTTGAAGGGCCGGCCCTCACACGTACAGGCGACCGCGCGGCTGGGCGGGGTGGGCCAGGATCTCGGCGTAGGCGGCGGCCAGGCGGTCCACCGCGTCGACCATGACCTCAGGCGGGCGGGTGTAGGCCAGGCGCAGGTACCGCTCCAGGGTCCCGTCCGCGCCGAAGACCGGCCCGGCCGCCGGGTGGACCCCGTGCCGGATCGCGGTGGTGGACAGTGCGCTCGCCACCGGCTGTGGCAGCGTCGCCCACAGCACGAGTCCTCCCCCGGGCACGCTCGGCCGCCAGTCGGGCAGCCGCTCGCGCAGGGCGCGCAGGAGGGCGTCCCGGTTGCGGCGCAACTCCCGACTGCGTTCGGCGCGGATGCGCAACACGTCCGCGAGCAGGTGGGTGGCGGTGAGCTGGTCGTGCACCGAACCGGCCAGGTCGAAGCGTTGGCGCACCTGCATCAGCCGGGTCACCATCGGTGGAGTGGCGCGCACCCAGCCCACCCGCAGCCCACCCCAGAACAGTTTGGCCACCGACCCCACGGTCAGCACCCGCCCGTCGATGTCGTGGGCGGCCACCGGGGCGGGCAGGTCACCGGAGTCGATGGCCAGTTCCGCGGCGGACTCGTCGACGATGAGGTGGGTGTTGGCGCGACGCGCCTCCCGGACCAGGACGCCTCGTTCGTCGTCGTCCATCAGCGCGCCGGTGGGGTTGTGGAAGTCGGCGACCGTGTACGCCACGGCCGGTTTCCACTGGCGGAACGCGTCCACCAGGTACTCCATGTCCCATCCCTGCGGGGTCACCCCCGTGGTGCGGATGCGCGCCCCGTTGCGGCGTGCGGCGTCCGGCCCATGCGGGTAGGTGGGCGACTCCAGCAGCACCTGGTCGCCCTCCTGGACCAGTAGGTCCATGGCCAGGGTGATGCCCTGTTGGGCGCCGTTGGTGACGAAGATCTGTTCGGGTGTGGTGGGCAGTCCGCGCTCGACGTAGCGACGGGCGATGGCGTGGCGTAGTTCGGGCAACCCATAGGGGTAGTAGCCCATGCCGGCGACGTGCGCGGCGAGCTGTTCCGAGGCGTGGAAGGAGGCCTCGCGCAGTCCCGCCACGGCGGGCGGGGCGGCCACCCCGAGGTCGATGTGCTCGGTGGCCGGCGCGAACGTGGAGGGTTCGTGGCTTCCGGAGTCGGGCAGGACCGTCCAGCTTCCGGCGCCCTGCCTGCTGTCGAGGTAGCCGTTGTCGCGCAGCCAGGCGTAGGCGGCGGTGACGGTGTTGCGGCTCAGCCCCAGGGCGGTGGCCAGGTCGCGTTCGGCCGGCAGGCGGGTGTGGGTGGGCACACGACCGTCCAGGACCAGGCCACTGATGGCGTGGGCGATGGCAAGGTAGTAGGGGCGTTCGACGGGCGCCTCGCCGATGAGACGGGCGAGCAGACGCCCGTTGATCCGTCGGGTTCCGCCTCCGGTTCCGGGACGGTCGCTGCGCGGTTTTACCAAAGGGGTCCACCTCGGTGGGTCTGAATCAGACCACTTGTCCTGATTGGCTCTTCATTTCCGGGATTTCTTGGTCCACGATACCGATGTGGCTCCCCCTGGTTGATTGTCATCCAATGACAGGATGACTTGCTTGAGATGACTTTGAAAGGAAGGCCGTGTCCAGTACGGTCCGCACCCTGGCGTCCAGGATCCTGATCACCCCCGCGCTGCCGCGTCCGCGTCTGCGCCGCCTGGTCCAGCTCTACCTGGGCCTGTACCTGTTCGGGCTCAGCGGAGCCATGCTGATCCGCTCCGACCTGGGCGCCACGCCCTGGGACGTGCTGCACCAGGGCCTGTCCCTGCAGACGGGGCTGACGATCGGCACCTGGAGCGTGATCATCGGCGCGCTGTTGATGCTGCTGTGGATCCCGCTGCGCCAGAAGGCCGGGGTCGGCACGCTGAGCAACGTGGTCGTGATCGGGCTTTCCACGGACCTGTCCCTGTGGCTGCTGCCCACCACCGACCTCATGTTCTGGCGGGTGACGCTCCTGGTGGGGGGCGTACTGGTGTGCGCGGTGGGGACCGGCTGCTACATCGGGGTGGGACTGGGGCCCGGGCCCCGGGACGGACTCATGACCGGGTTGGCCGCGCGCGGGCTCTCCGTTCGCCTGGCCCGCACACTCATCGAACTGACCGTGGCGCTGGCCGGTTTCCTGCTGGGCGGCACCGTGGGGATCGGCACAGTGGTGTTCATGGTGGCCATCGGCCCACTGGCACAGGTGTTCCTGCCGATGATGCGAATGCCGGAGCCGACCTCCCACGGCGAGGGGAATCCGGAGCAGACACCTCGATGATCACCACGACATAACTTCTCCACGGAAAAACTCCCCATTCCACCTCATACTTCCGCGCACCGGCATATGCACGTGCACCCAAGGGTGGCGACGACCCCGTGGAGCGTGGAAGATGGGGATCGCGGTAAACGGCGAGGGTCGGGATCGACACTTTCTCCCACCGTTCTTTTCGGCTGCCCTCACTTGGGCACATAACCGGGTGAGGCGGCGACGGACGACCGGGGGAACTGTGGCCCGAACAGCGCCCCGACCCATGGAGAGGTCGGGCGACGAAACCCCGAGGGGGCGTGCGCACGGACGTGCGCACCGCGATTCGCGACGGCGCGATGCCCCTCGTTCGGTCGGGGACATCAGCGCCTACCGCATACTCGTGACGACGTGATGGGGGTGTGCCGCGTGCCCGGCCGGATTGAAGACTACGCAGTGATCGGCGACATGCAGACAGCCGTGCTGGTCGGTCGCGACGGTTCCATCGACTGGGCCTGTCTGCCCGACTTCGACTCCTCCGCCTGCTTCGCCGCCCTGTTGGGCGACGAACAGAACGGCCTGTGGAGCCTGCGCCCCACCGGTGGCACCACCCACGCCGACCGGCGCCGCTACCGGGGCGGCACCCTCATCCTCGAACAGGAATGGGACACCGAGACCGGCACGGTACGGGTCATCGACTTCATGCCACCGCGCGGCGGCGCCCCGCACATCGTGCGAATCGTGGAGGGTGTGCGCGGCACGGTGGAGATGAGCACGGCGATGCGCATCCGCTTCGACTACGGGCACGTCGTCCCCTGGGTGCACCGGACCGGCTCCGAACTGGTCGCCATCGCCGGCCCCGACGCCGTCTGGCTCAGCAGCCCCGTCCACCTCAAGGGGCACAACTTCACCCACGACGCCACCTTCACCGTCAACGAGGGCCAGCGGATCCCCTTCGTGATGACCTGGCACCCCTCCCAGGTCGAGGAGTCCGACCACCTGGACGCCGAGAAGGCGCTCTCGCGCACCGAGCGCTTCTGGGAACAGTGGGTCAGCCAGTGCAGGTACGAGGGCCCCTACCGGGAGGCGGTGGTGCGTTCCCTCATCGTGCTCAAGGCCCTCACCTACCAGCCCACTGGCGGTATCGTCGCCGCGCCCACCACCTCCCTGCCCGAGGACATCGGCGGGGTCCGCAACTGGGACTACCGGTACTGCTGGCTGCGCGACGCCACCATCACGTTGGAAGCCCTCATCCGTTCCGGGTACAAGGACGAGGCGCAGGCCTGGCGCGAGTGGCTGGTCCGCGCGGTCGCGGGCGAACCCCAGCTGATGCAGATCATGTACGGCATCCGGGGCGAACGACGGCTCACCGAGTGGGAGGCCGACTGGCTGCCGGGCTATGAGGATTCCAGCCCGGTACGGATCGGCAACGCCGCCGTGGGCCAGTACCAGCTCGACGTGTACGGCGAGGTCATGGACGTGCTGCACCTGGCCAGACGATCCGGGATCCGTGGCGGCGACCACCTGTGGGGGTTGCAGAGGTCCCTGGTCAACTACCTGGAGTGGTGCTGGGACGAACCCGACGAGGGCCTGTGGGAGGTACGTGGACCACGGCAGCACTTCGTGCACTCCAAGGTGATGGCGTGGGTGGCGGCCGACCGCGCCGTGCGCAGCATCGAGGAGTTCGGCAAGGAAGGGCCCATCGAACGATGGACGGCGCTGCGCGACACCATCCACGCCGAGGTGTGCGAATACGGCTACGACCCGCAGCGCAACACCTTCACCCAGTACTACGGCAGCAAGGAGCTGGACGCCGCCCTGCTGCTCATCCCCGAGGTCGGGTTCCTGCCCTACGACGACCCCCGGGTCATCGGCACCATCGACGCGGTCCGAAAGGACCTGATGGTGGACGGGTTCGTGCTGCGTTACCGCACCGACCTGGAGGACTCCGCCGACCAACTGCCCGGTGACGAGGGCGCCTTCCTGGCGTGCAGCTTCTGGATGGCCAACGCGCTGCTGTCCATCGGCCGCCAGGACGAGGCCAGGCAGTTGTTCGAGCGGTTGCTGTCCTTGCGCAACGACGTGGGTCTGCTGGCCGAGGAGTGGGACCCGCGCTCGGGGCGGCAGGTCGGCAACTTCCCACAGGCCTTCAGCCACGTGCCGTTGGTGACCACGGCGCTGAACCTGGAGGACCGCCAGGGCGGCTGGCGCGCGGAGTAGCGATCTCGGCGGAACGGAACGCCCTCGTACGCTCGGCGCGCGGGTGCGTTCGTCGTCGGTCCGACGTGCGAGTCGGGCCTCAGGTGCCCGCGGACACCTCGAACACCGTATCGGGAGCGGTTGTACGCTTACGCCCCGTAGGCCATCGTGACCGCCATCGGTCAGGGGCGAGGGTTTTTCAGTCCGATCGCAGGGGGTCACGCGTGCCTGAGGAGAGGGTCCTGGGCGGCCGATACCGCCTTCTGTCCAAGCTGGGCGCGGGCGGGATGGGCCAGGTCTGGCAGGCCGTGGACGAGTTGTTGGATCGACCGGTCGCGGTGAAGCTGATCCAGCCCGGACGCGCGGACTCCGACGAGGTCGCGGCCCGATTCCGCCGCGAGGCACGGCTGACCGCACGCCTGGCGGGACATCCCAACGTGGTGATCCTGCACGACTTCGGTCACGACGCCGGGGGCGTGGTGTTCACGGTGATGGAACTGGTGCCGGGACGTCCGTTGTCGGAGATGATCAAGGACAACGGCCCGATGCCGATCGACCTGACGGCGTCGCTGGTGTCGCAGGCCGCGGCGGGGTTGAGCGCGGCGCACGCCGCCGGGATCGTCCACCGGGACGTCAAACCGGGCAACCTCATGGTGATCGAGGACGGCCCCGACGGGCCCGGGCTGAAGGTACTGGACTTCGGTATCGCGGCGGTGGTCGCGGCGACCCAGAACGACCGCATCACCCGGACGGGACAGGTGATCGGTACCCCGCTGTACATGCCCCCCGAGCAGGTGCGCGGGGACCGTGTGGACCGGGCCGGGGACCTGTATTCGCTGGGCGCCATCCTGTACCAGATGCTGACCGGTGAGCCCCCGTTCCACAGTGACCGCCCGCTCACGGTGCTGCGCATGCACCTGAACCAGAAGCCCCGGCGACCCTGCGCGCTGCGCCCGGAGATCCCGCCGGCGCTGTCCGAACTGGTGACGCAGATGCTCGCCAAGAAGCCCGAGCAACGCCCGGCCGGGGCCGAGGAGGTGCGTGACCGTCTGGCCCCGCACCTGCCGTACCGGTCCACTCCGATCCCGGTCACCAAGCCGGCGCCCACCCCGCCCCGCGCACAGCAGGGACAACAGCCGGAGATCAGCGGCGACGCGCACCCGATCCGGCTCACGGAGTTGGTGGACGCCGCCAGGGACCGTGTCGACGAGGGCGACTTCGACACCGCCGCCGAGGAGCTGCGCACCCTGATCCCGCTGCTGCGGGCGGTGTACGGGGCCGACCACCCGGACACGCTGCGCGCCCGCCGTCGGGAGGCGTACGCCACCGGCAAGGGCGGCGACCACGGCGAGGCGGTCACCGGGTTCGAGACGCTCCTGCCCGACCTGATCCGGGTCTACGGGACGCGCCACCCCGAGACCCTGGCGGCCCGCTACTACCTGGCCACCAACGCGGGCCGGGCGGGCGACCACGTCCTGGCCGCCCGCACCCTGGAAGCGCTCCTACCCGACCTGGTCGCGGTCGGTGGACCCGACTCGACCAAGGTGCTCACCGCACGCCTGTACCTGGGGTTCGAGGTGGGCGAGGCCGGCGAGTCGGGCCGCGCGGTGGACCTGCTCGGCACGCTGATCCCGGACCTTGCCCGACTGCGCGGCGCGGACGCCCCGGTGACCCTGCGCGCCCGCCACTACCGCGCCGCCTACCTGGGCTACGACGGCCGCCCGGCGGAGGCGGTGCGCGAGTACGAGGCGCTGCTCGCCGACCACGTCCGCGTCCACGGGGAAGAGGCCGAGAGCACTCGTGGCATTCGCACCCACCTCACCCTCTGGCGCGCCCACACCCCCTGATCCTTCGAGGCCCCAAGGGTTCCGTGGCGATCGTGCGAAAACCACCATCGATCGGCGGAATCGGACGCGGGTGTCGGTGGTGGGCACTAGTGTTCTGGCCATGTCATCCAGGGACCTGAACGAGATCATGGACAGCGGCTGGGCGAAGGCGCTGGAGCCGGTCGCCCCACAGATCGCCGCGATGGGCGACTTCCTCCGTCAGGAAGTGGCCGCCGGGCGCACCTATCTGCCCGCGGGCGACCACGTCCTACGCGCCTTCCAACAGCCCTTCGACGAGGTACGCGTCCTCATCGTGGGTCAGGATCCCTATCCGACCCCGGGCAACGCCGTGGGGCTCAGTTTCTCCGTCGCCCCCGACGTGCGTCTGCCCGCGAGCCTGCGCAACATCTACAAGGAGATGGGCGAGGACCTCGGCGTGCCGATGCCCTCCAACGGCGACCTCACCCCCTGGACCGAGCAAGGCGTCCTGCTGCTCAACCGTGTGCTCAGCGTGGCTCCGGGCAACCCCGGTTCGCACCGAGGCAAGGGCTGGGAGGCCGTCACCGAACAGGCCATCCGCGCCCTGGCCGACCGCGGCCGGCCGCTCGTGGCCATCCTGTGGGGACGCGACGCCCGAAACCTGCGGCCACTGATGCCCGGGGTCCCCTGCGTGGAGTCCGCCCACCCCAGCCCGATGTCGGCGCGCAACGGTTTCTTCGGTTCCAGGCCGTTCAGCAGGACCAACGCGTTGTTGGCCGAACAAGGCGCCGAACCGGTGAACTGGCGGCTGCCCTAGGCACTCCCATCCCCTGGGAGCCCTCACGCAAATTCCACCCTCGAACACGAACCAGCCCACGGACTCGGTGCCTCCCCCGGCGCCGGGTCCGCCGCGTTCCACCCCCTCGAACCCGGAAAGGCCACCCCCGGCTATGGCGAGAAGACTCGGCTACGAAGACGCGCTTCGGACCCTCGGCGAGAACGACTCCGAGGTCCTGGACCTGGCGGAGAAACTCGCCGACGGCGGGTTGGGGCTGATAGGCGTCCCGGACCTGTTCGGGGTGCGCGGCGCGCTGGTGGGCAAGGGACGCAAGGCTCTGGAGGGCATCCGAGACAAGCTCAAGGGCCAGAGCCGGATGTCGCGAACGGAGAAGATCTCGGCCGCCTACCAGGTCCTGGTGATCACCTCGTTCTTCGAAGGGGCCGAGGAGGCCTTCGAGGAGGTCGGCCTGCCGTTCGGGATCGACGAACTGGAGATCACCGCCGAGGAGCAGTACACGCTGTTGGGGCGGCACCTGAGCCAGGGCACCCGCGTCCTGTTCCCCTTCACCCACTCGGGGTCGGGCCGCGCGGGGATCGACTGGCCGCTGGAGCGGACCGGCGCCACGGGCGACTTCACGTCCTTCGTGTTCGGACTCGCCGTGGCCGAACGGAACGGGTTCACCCCGGATCACCCACTGAAGGAGAGGTTCCAACGGTCCCTGGCCCGCCATGCCTCGGCCCGGTTCAAGGAGGGGATCCTGCGGTTGGGGGCCGACATCCCCGAGTTCGCCATGTGGCTGCACACGTCCGAACGCGAACGCGACCGGAGGGAGATCGGCACCGGCCTGGCCGACCTGCACGAACAGCTGACCCGGATCGGTTCGGACCGCCCCGTCTCGCGGCGTCGACGGGAGCTCTCCGCCTCCTACCAGGCGGTGCTCAACCGTCCCGTGCTCCGGTCGGACGAGGTCCCCTCCGGGCTTTCCCTGCCCTCGCTACGCGAGGCCTACATCCCCCCGCGCGGGCGCATCACCCTGATCAACAGCGGCAGCTCCCCCGCCCTCGACCGCTGGTGGCGGGAGTTCCCCGTCCAGGACGACCTCCAGACCCTGGTGGCCTCGTTGATCACGCATCCGCGCGCCACCGAGTACCCGGTGGTGGTCCTGGGGCATCCGGGCGCGGGCAAGTCCAAGTTCACCGAGATGCTCGCCGCCCAGCTACCCCCCGAGGACTTCCTGCCCATCCGGGTGGAGCTGCGCTCGGTCAGCCCGAACGCGCCCCTGCACACCCAGATCGAGGAAGGGCTCAACGCCGACCTGCACACCTCGATCTCCTGGCGGGACCTGGCCGACGACGCCGACGGCGCCCTGCCGGTGATCATCCTGGACGGGTTCGACGAACTCCTCCAGGCCACCGGCGTGGACCGCTCCGACTACCTGGAACGCGTCCAGGAGTTCCAGCAACAACAGGAGGCACTGGGGCAACCGGTGGTCGTGATGGTCACCAGCCGCACCCTGGTGACCGAACGGACCCGGTTTCCGTCACTGACCACGGTCATCAGGTTGGAGCCCTTCGACGACGGCCAGATCGAACAGCTCTTGCGGGTGTGGAACCAGGCCAACGCCGAGGCGTTCGAGCGCAAGGGCCTGCTGCCGTTGGAGGCCCGGTCCCTTCTCCACTACCGAGAGCTGGCGGAACAGCCGCTGTTGATGTTGATGCTGCTCATCTACGACGCGCACGGCAACGCGCTGCGCCGGGACTCGGAGACGCTCTCCCACGGCGAGCTGTACGAACGCCTGTTGACGATGTTCGCCAAACGCGAGGTGGAAAAGCACCGCGCCCGCCTGGGCGGACGGGCCCGCGAGGAGGCGGTGGAGGACGAGCTACGCCGTCTGGAGGTCGTCGCGATGGCGATGTTCGCCCGCGGCCTGCAGAGCGTGCGCGCCGAGGAGTTGGAATACGACCTGTCCGTTCTGATGCCCGAGGCGGCCGAACGCCCCGAGGACACGGGCCTGCACGGCACCATCGCCCCCGCCCACCAGGTGCTGGGCCGGTTCTTCTTCGTCCACGAGGACCGCGCCCAAACCGCGGAGGGCACCAGCAGCGCCTTCGAGTTCCTGCACGCGACCTTCGGCGAGTACCTGGTGGCCCGCCTGGTGGTGGCGGTACTGGAGGAACTCGCCGAGGATCGGAGCCGGGCCACGCGCCGACGGAACCGGGCGTCCCGGTTGGACGACGGCGAGCTCTACGCCCTGTCCTCCTTCGCCGCCTTCGCCGGACGGGACAAGGTGGTGTCCTTCCTGGACGAGATGCTCCAAGCCCGTGTGCGGGAGGATCCCGGGCTCGGAGACGACCTGCGGGAGCTGTTGATCGACCTGTTCCGCGAGGCACCCTTCCCCGCCCCCAACCGTTCCTTCGCCGAGTACGAACCCAAGCGGCTGCCGATCGCCACCCGGGAGGCGTGCTACACGGCGAACCTGATCACCCTGTTGGTTCTGCTCACCGAGGAGCCGGTTCCGCTGACGGAGCTCTACCACGACGTGCCGGACCCACGCCAGACCTGGCGCCGCATGGTGGGTCTGTGGCGTCTACTGCCCGCCTCACAGTGGTTCGGGATCCTGGAGACGGTGCGGGTCCGACACCTGGGGTTCTGGGAGAGCCAGGACCCCGTCTCGGTCCTGGAACGCGAGAGGGGCGGCCCGGTCAACCTCGGCGAGTGCACGGGTTTCGAACTGCGCCACGAAGCCCACGCGGCCCCGTCCTACATCAATCCGTACGAGATCGAGATCCCGGCGGGAACGGTCGCGCACCGATTCCTGCGTTCCCTGACGCTGCGGGTCAACGGAACCGGTTCCCGGTTGGCGCTGACCCTCTCCCCCTACTTGAAGCACGTCTCCCACGAACTGGGGAGATTCGTGGCCAAGGACCCCGGGGAGGAGGGGGTCTGGGAGGTGGCCCACGACGTGTTGCGGCTGCGCCTGGAGCCGCTCGACGGTCTTTCCGCGGAGCAGGTCGACGAACGGCTCACCCGCTATCGGCGGTTGCTCGCCTTCGACGCCGGCGGGGTCACCCTGACCGTCCTGCGACAGGCCTTGGAGGACCTGCGTTCCTGGCCCGAGCCCCGGCACGGTGAACAGCGCCAGACCCTGGCCCGGATGGCCCAGGACGCCCTCCGGGAGGCGGGGAACCGCTCCGCCGAGACACCGGAGGTCATGGAGTCGCTCCGTCGACTGCGCGGTGAGATCTTCAGGTTCCTGGAGAGGGACGCGGAGCGGGACGGATTCGACGCGCCGAGCCCCGCCCCACCCGCCGCGGGGACCTTCCGGTACCCGCCACTGCCCCCGGTGTCGTACCCGTCTTCCCCGGTATCGCAGGAACCCGCGGAGGACGCCGACGTTTCCGGTGCGTGGTGGGGTTCCTCCGGATGGTGAGGAGTTCGTTCGACGGACCGGCGCTCCGTGGTCAGCGCACCTGGCCCGCCAGGGCCCTTTTGACCAGGGCGGGGACGACCCGGCCGATGGGGTCGTGCAGCACGGCGCCGGCGTAGTCGTCGTAGGGGGTCGGTTCGGCGTTGATGACGCACAGGGCGGAGCGGGACATCATGGCGACGTCGCACAGCCCCGCGACCGGGTGCACGGTCAGGGACGTACCGATGGCCAAGAACACGTCGGAGTCGCGGGCGGCCTCGGCGGCGCTCTCGATGACCTCGGGGTTCAATCGCTGGCCGAAGGAGATGGTGTCGGACTTTTGGATCCCTCCGCACTCCACACATCGGGGATCGGATTCCTCGTCCAGGCGGGCGAGCACGGCGGGGCTGGGGGTGCGCAGCCCGCATTCCATGCACATCACCCGGAGCATCGTGCCGTGCACCTCGATGACCTGCTCGTCGGGGACCCCCGCGCGCTGGTGCAGGCCGTCGATGTTCTGGGTGATGAGGGCGCGCAACCTGCCCGACGCGGACAGGTCGGCCAGGGCGCGGTGCGCGTCGTTGGGTTCGGCCTTCCACACGCTGTGGGCGCGGCGCGACGACCAGACCTCACGGCGCACGTCGATGTCGCCCATGTAGCAGTCGATGTCCGACAACGCCTGGGCGTCGGGATCGTTGGTCCACAACCCCTGGGGACCGCGGTAGTCGGGGATTCCGGAGTCGGTGGACACCCCCGCGCCGGTCAGGACGGTGATGCGTCGCGCGGACGCGAGGAGTTCGGCGGCGTGCTCGAACCCCTCGGGGTCGGCGAAGCTCGCGGTGTCGTCGGTCATCGAGGCCATACTCCATTCTTACAGCGCCCGTGATCCCCCTTCCGCACGGCCCGCCACGAGTCGCGGGCCCGGGCGGAAGCCGACGTCGTACTCTCGGGTACGTGTGGGGCGGGTGGTCGCATTGCCCCACCGATGCGCACGAGGGGGGCAAAGGGTGCCAAAATGCACACAATCATGAAGCAGTCCTACATTCTCGTGGTCAACGGGACCAAGGTCCAACGCCCGGTGTTCGTACTGGGCGCCCCTCACTCCGGGGTTCCGCTGATCGCCCGTGCCCTGTCCCGCGCGCCCGGCTTCCACGTGGGAGCCGGTTCCTCCGGGGTGCTCAACACCGTGTACGCGGTGGCCAGACGCCCCTCCCTCGCCTCGGAGAAGGCCTCGGCCACCGCGAGCCTGTTCCGGGAGGCCTACGCGGAGGCCTGGCAGCTCACCCCCCTGACCTGCCCGAAGTGTCCGGGCCCCTATGCCCGGGTGCCCGCGAACACGGCCTCCGAGCCGTGTGAGCACAGCTCCAGGGTGCGCCGTTACGGCGACGCCAGCCCCGACCTGCTCTACAGCGCCGGCGCCCTGCACGCGGCCTTCTCCGACGCCCTGTTCGTGCAGATCATCCGCGATGGCCGTGACGTCGTCGCGGACATGTTGGAGGACGAGCTGTCGTTGGCCTGGCTCAAGCCCAGTTTCATGAAGTTGGAGCACGAGTTCCCCAACCACTTCTTCGGGTTGGACGAGGAGTCGGACCTGGAGCGGTTCACCGAGGGATCGACGGCGACCAAGTGCGCGATGCGGTGGCGGGGCGCGTTGCGCATGTCCGCCGGGTTGCGCCGGGAGATCGGCCCAGACCAACTGTTGACGTTGCGGTACGAGGACGTGCGCGGCGGCGAGGTGCAGACCGCCGAGAAGCTGAGGGAGTTCACCGGGGCGCGGGTGTCGGCCGGCGAGCTGCTGAGCGATGACTCGGGGGTGGGCTCGTGGAAGGAGCGGTTGTCCCGCCGGGACCACGGTGACGTGCACGAGGTGGCCCGCAACGAGCTGTCCCGTCTGGGTTACCTCTGATCGGGGCCGTCCGCCCCATGTGCGCGGAGCAGGATCCGGGCGGCCTCCTTCGCGGTAGGCGCGGCGTCGGCGATCCCGGTGACGTTGCGGGCGACCACCGCTCCTTCGTGGAGCATGACGAGGGTGTCGGCCAAGGCGTCGGGCTCTCCGGCTCCGGTCCGCGCGACCAGGGTCCGGTACAGGTCCCGCAGCCAGTGCTTCTGCTCTTGGGCCACGGCGCGACCGGGGTGTTCGGGGTCGGAGAGTTCGGCGTAGGCGTTGACCATGGCGCAGCCGCGTTCGTTCTCCCGGTCCATCCACTCGTCCAGGGCGGCGAAGGTGGCGACGATCCGGTCGATGGGCGGATCGTGCGCCTCCACCCGTGAGGTGAGGAAGTCGCGCCACCGTAGGTCGCGGGCGCGCAGGTAGGCGACGACCAGGCGCTGCTTGGACCCGAAGCGGTCGTAGATGGTCTTCTTGGTGACCCCGGCCTCCTCGGCGATCAGTTCCATGCCCACGACGTTGACGCCCCGGCTGTAGAAGAGCTCGGAGGCGACCTCCAGGACCCGACGGGCGGCGGGTGTGAGCGGGCGCTGTTCGATGGTGTGCATGACGTCTCCCTGATCGGGTCCGGCGACTACATGGCGAGTATACCGACCGGTGTGTTTACCTCCACGGTATGAGTCTCTCCACCACCGCGCCCCGCGCCCCGTCCCGCCGCACCGACCTGGTCACACCGCTGCTCGCGGTGGGGTTGGTGGTGATGTGGAGCTCGGGTTTCGTCGGAGCCGAGCTCGGCACCCGGTACGCGTCCTCCACGACCCTGCTGGCCTGGCGGTTCCTCCTGGTGGCCGCGGCGTTGGTCGCCTGGTGCCTATGGCGGGGCTCGCGCGTGCGCCGTCGCGACCTGGCCCTGCACGCCCTCATCGGGCTACTCGCGCAGGCCGGTTTCCTGTACGGCGTGGTGGCCGCCGCCGAACACGGGGTGTCGGCCGGTACGAGCGCGTTGGTCGCCGCGCTGCAACCGATGGTGGCCACGGCCCTGGCCATCCCCCTGTTGGGCGAATCGGTGCGCGGCCGGCAGGTCCTGGGACTGGCCGTGGGACTGGGCGGCGTGGGGTTGGCGGTTGGCTCCGACCTGTTGGGCGCGCAAGCCGCCCCTTGGTGGGCCTACCTGTTGCCGTTGGGGGCGATGCTGTCGTTGGTGACGGCCACCCTCGTGGAGCGTCGGACCCGGCCCGGCGGGAACCTGATCGAGGCGTTGGCCGTGCAGTGCACGGTCAGCGCGGTGCTGTTCATGGGTCTGGCCTCGGTCACCGGAACCCTCGCCCCACCCATGGAACCGGGGTTCTGGGCGGCGGTGCTCTGGGTGGTGGTGCTGTCCACCCTGGGCGGGTACGGGTTGTACTGGGTCAACCTGGCGCGCACCGGCGTGGCCCGGGTCTCGGCGCTGCTCTACCTCACCCCGCCCACCACGATGTTGTGGACCTGGTGGATGTTCGGCGACCCCGTGGGCCCCGGCGCCCTGGCCGGCCTGGGCGTGTGCCTGATGGCGGTATGGCTGGTGCGATCGGGTACGGCTACGATGAGTGCATGATCTCTACTGTGCTGTCCGTCCTGGCCCTGATCGTCGTGGTCGGGATCTTCCTCTCGATCTTCGTCGGTGGCGCCGTATACGTCGCGCGGACTCGTCGCAACGGAACCGAGGCCATGCTGGCCGGCGCCCGCAGGGTGCGCGAGCTGCGCTGACCTCGGCCCCCTCAACTCTCCAGGGTCTCGGGGTCGGGACCGAAGCGACGCCCCTCGTCGAGTCCCTCGATGCGTTCCATCGCCTCCCGCGACAACTCGAAGTCGAACACCTCGAAGTTGGAGCGGATGCGCTCGGGCGTGACCGACTTGGGAATGACCACGTTGCCCAGTTGGATGTGCCACCGCAGCAGGATCTGCGCGGTGGTCCGTCCCAGTTCCCGGGCGATCTCCACGATGAGCGGATGGTCCAGCAACCGTCCCGAGCCCAAGGGACTCCACGCCTCGGTGACGATGTTGTGCTCGTCGTCGAAGGCGCGCAGTTCGGCCTGGGCCAGTAGCGGGTGCAACTCGATCTGGTTGACCATGGGGGCGATTCCGCCCTCCCTCAGGACACGTTCCAGGTGTGGGCGGTTGAAATTGCACACCCCGATCGAACGTGCCCGGCCCTCGGAGTAGAGGCGTTCCAGCGCCTTCCACGTGGACACGTACCGGTCGTGCCCGGGTTGTGGCCAGTGCACGAGGTAGAGATCGACCACGTCCGTCCCCAGACGTTCGGCGCTGGCGTCGAAGGCGCGCAGGGTGGGGTCGTAGCCGTGGTCGGGGTTGGCGACCTTGGTGGTGACGAACACGTCGTCCCGCGCCAGCCCGGAACGGCGCAGTGCCTCCCCCACACCGGCCTCGTTGCCGTAGGAGGCCGCGGTGTCGATACTGCGGTACCCGACGGCCAAGGCTTCCATGACCGCCGCGGTCACGGCGTCATCGGGTACCTGCCACACGCCGAAGCCCATTTGTGGCATGCGAAGCCCGTTGTTCAGTGTGATGGTGGGAACCGTCATCGTCCTCATCCCCCGTCGGTCCGACCGGCCGATCGCCGTGTACGTCGTCCTTCTTGCTCCCGTATTCGTGGTCTGTTCGACCACTGTGCGCATACTGCCACGTCGGCGCTGGTGCGGACCTGAGGCTGCGCCGCTGTCGGCCGGGCTTTTCACCCGGATGGCCGGACCCGGCCACTCCCGCGCGGGGGGGGGCGATAGTCTGCCCGCCCGAACCCGGGAGGGGACGAATGGGACAAGAGGACCGGCTTCGGGTCAGCGCGGAACTCGGGCGGGACCGTGGCGCGCTGGTCGAGCGGATCGTCACCGAGGTGTACGCGCAGGTGCCCGCCTACCGGGCGCTGCACACCTCGCAGCTGGCGGAGGTCCGGGCGATCACGTCGTGGTTGGTCACCCGTTCGATGGAGCTATGGGTGCGCGGCGCGGACCGGCTTGCGGAGGAGGACGTGGAGCGGCTGCGTGGCATCGGGCGGACACGCGCCGCCGACGGCCGGTCCATCGGCGCGGTGGTGCGCGCGCACCGGGTGGGTTCGGCCGCCGCGGTGCGGATCATCCGGGAGCGGGCGGGCGATCGGCTCGACACCGACGACGTGTTCGCTCTGGGCGAACTCTGGTTGACCTCCCTCGACCAGATCTCCGAGAGCCTATCCCAGGGCCACGTCGAGGCCGCCGACCGTCTCGACGCCGACCGGGAACGGGCCCGCCGCGCCCTGCTCGACGACCTGCTCATCGGCCGCCAGTCCTCCCCCGGCGCGATCCGCGACCGGGCGCGCACGTTGGGCATCGCGCCACCCGACCCGGCGACGTTGGTGGTGGTCGAACCCGACGGGGAGTCGGGCGCGACCGTGGCGACCGGCCTGGACCTGTTGCGGGAGGTGACCGGCGCGGACCCGCTGGTGACCACGCGTTCGGGCCGGGTGGTGGTACTGGTCGCGGCCCAGGACGCCGCGCGCGTGATCGCCGCGATGGTGGAACGGGGCCTACGGGGATGCGCGTTGGCGCCACGCGCGCTCGGCGACATGTCGGCGGCCTACCGGCTGGCGGACGGCGCCCTGGAGACCGCGCCACCCCACGCCCTGGGCGACGACGGTCTGCTCCGTGAGGCCGACGCCTGTGTGCTCGCCCTGCTCAACGGTGGCGGCGTCGCCCCGGCCACGGTGCGCCGCACGGTCCTGGGCCCACTGCTCAACCTCGAACACCGGCACCTGTTGGAGACGTTGGGCGCCTATTTCCGGTCCGGGGCGGCCACCATCGCCGCCGACGAGCTGCACGTGCACGCCCAGACCCTGCGCTACCGACTGCGTCGGGTCCGTGAACTGACCGGTCATGATCCGCACCGTCCCTGGTCGCGATTCGTGTTGGAGACGGCCTGCGCCATCGCGCCCTGAGCCCGCCGTGCCCTGGCCGGAACCCGGGTGCGGAAGGCGGGACGGATGGGTAGGAACCGTGCGGCAATACCGCCCCCCCGTCCGAGGAAGGCCCACGATGACCACCACCCCTCCGCCCCTGCACGGCCCCGAGTTCGAGGCCGACCCGCACCCCGCCTACCGGTGGTTGCGCGAGAACCGGCCGGTACACCGGGTGGACCTGCCCGGCGGCGCGTGGGCGTGGGTGGTGACCCGCTACGGTGACGCCCGCGACGTGCTCGCCGACCCCGAGATGCTCAAGGACCCGTTGGCGGGTGAGCGGACCTGGTTCAAGGCCGGGTTGGGTCTGCCCTACGACCACCGGGACAGCCTGCGGCGCAGCATGGTGAACGTGGACGCCCCCGACCACACCCGGCTGCGTCGGGTGGCGAGCGCCGCCTTCACACCCAGGCGCGTGCGGGCACTGGAGGAGAGCGCCGAACGGGTCACCGCCCGGCTGTTGGACGCGTTGGTCGCCTCCCCCGACCCCGACCTGGTGCGCGACCTGGCCTACCCGCTACCGATCGCGATCATCTGCGACATCCTCGGGGTGCCCGAGGCGGACCGGCCCGAGTTCCACCGTCAGGCCGCGGTGATCGACTCCTCGTCCTACGAAGAGGTCGAGGCGATCGCCGCGACGACCGATTGGTTCGACTCCTACCTGGGGTCGTTGGTGGACGCCCGGCTGGCCGACCCCACCGACGACCTGCTCGACGACCTCGTACAGGCACACCGCGCCGGGGACCTCGCCCGCGACGAGGTGACCTCCACCGCGTTCCTGTTGTTGGTGGCCGGGCACGAGACGACCGTGGCGCTGATCGGCAACATGCTGCTGACCCTGTTGCGCCACCCCGACCGGTTGGAACGCGTCCGCGAGGACCGTTCCCTGCTGGGCCCGGCGATCGAGGAATCGTTGCGGCTGGAGAGCCCGTTGCAGAACGCGACCTGGCGCTTCCCCGCACGGCCCACCACCGTGGGCGGGGTGCGCCTGGAGGCGGGCGAACCCGTTCTGGTGTCGCTGTTGGCCGCCGGGCGCGACCCGCAACAGTACGAGGACCCCGACACCTTCGACCTCGAACGTGGCTCCTCCCACCTCGCCTTCGGGCACGGGGCGCACTTTTGTATCGGGGCTCGCCTGGCGCGGATGGAGGCGCGGGTCGCGGTGGGCGCGGTCCTGGACCGTCTGCCCGGGCTGCGGCTCTCCGTCCCCGAATCCGAGCTGCGCTGGTGGCCGAGCATGATCATGCACGGGCTGTTCGCGCTGCCGGTGACCTTCGACCCGGGCCGGTAGACCGTGTTCCGGCCGGCCGGGTGAAGTCTTGCCCTGCCATGGGGTGCTGTTTCTCCCGTGACAACGGTCGGTGGCCGAGACTGGCAGGCGGGACGCGTCCAACCGCGTTCCGCCACCTACTCGCAAGGGGGAATCGGTCGTGACGACCTCCGATCAGCGCACGAACACGCCCAAGCCGCGCAGCAGCCAGCCGTGGCTCCATCAGCGGGGCGAGGAGATCCAGCAGTTCGGGACGGTCCGCCAACTTCCGGTCGGGTTGTCCTACGACACCCGGATGTACTCGTGCCAGCGACTCAACCAGGTCCTGTGCGACACCCGCATCCTGCACGACCTCTACAAGAAGCACCACTGGTTGATGCGCGGTCAGACCTTCTACCAGCTGCACCTGCTCATGGACAAGCACGCCGACGAGCAGTTGGAGCTGATCGACACCGTCGCCGAGCGCGTCCAGACCCTGGGCGGTGTGGCGGTGGGCGACCCCCGACACGTCGCGGAGATCACGAGGATCCCACGTCCACCGAACGGGGCCGAGGAGGTCCCGGCGATGCTCTCCCGTCTGTTGGAGGCCCACGAGACCATCCTGGAGGAGGCCCACGACGCGGCCGCGCGCGTGCAGGAGTTGGGTGACGACGGCACCAACGACGTGCTGGTCTCGGACGTGATCCGCACCAACGAGCTGGAGGCGTGGTTCGTGGCCGAACACCTGGTGGACACCCCGCTGGTGAGCGGCTGATCCACACGGACCACCGGGGCCGGGCGCCATAGCGGTGCCCGGCCCCGGGTCGAGGCGAGGTCGCGGTCCGGAAACGGACCGCGTCCGGGAGGAATCGAACGGGGCGAGAGGGTAGGTACCGGGACGTTGATCCGTGCCTCGTCGGAGCTTTCGGTCGGGGTACCAAGCCCGTACTCCCGATCCCCCGGAGGTACTCGACGTGTCCGCTTCCCTGGCCCTGCCCCGTGTTCTACGCGTGGGTGCGGGGGCCTCATCCGAGTTGGCCGAGGTCCTGGACTCATTCGGCCTGTCCCGTCCCCTGTTGGTGACCGACCCCTTCGTCGCCTCCCGACCCTTCTTCCACGAGATCCTGAGCCGGCTGGAACGGGCCGGGATCTCGCCGGGGGTGTTCACCGAGACCGTGCCCGACCCCACCACCGAGGTGGTGGACGCGGGGGTGCGGGCGTTGCGGGAGGGCGATTTCGACTCGTTGGTGGGGGTGGGCGGCGGTAGCCCCATCGACACCGCCAAGGCCGTCGCCCTGCTCGGCTCGCACGGTGGCCGTATGCGCGACTACAAGGCCCCGGTGGTCACCGACGCGCCCGCCCTTCCGGTGATCGCGGTCCCGACCACCGCGGGCACGGGTTCGGAGTCGACCCGCTACAGCATCATCACCGACGCGGAGACCGACGAGAAGATGCTGTGCGCGGGGCTGGCGATGCTGCCGCGGGCGGCACTCGTGGACTTCGAACTGACCTTGGAGATGCCGGCCCGGCTGACCGCCGACACCGGGGTGGACGCCTTGACCCACGCCATCGAGGCGTACGTGAGCACCAAGGCCAACCCGATCTCGGACGGTCTGGCCCGGGACGCGATGCGCACGCTCTTCGCCCACCTGCGCTCGGCGTACGCCGACCCCGCGGACCGGGCCGCCCGGGAGGCGGTCATGGCGGGCGCGACCCAGGCCGGTATGGCCTTCTCCAACTCCAGCGTGGCCCTGGTGCACGGGATGAGTCGACCGATCGGCGCGCACTTCAAGGTGGCGCACGGATTGTCCAACGCGATGCTGTTGCCGACGGTCACGGAGTTCTCGGTGAGCGCGGCGCCTGAGCGCTACGCCGACTGCGCACGGGCGATGGGAATGGCCGCGCCGGGCAGCACGGACGGTGAGGCCACCGGGGCGCTGGTGTGGGAGCTGCGACTGCTCAACGAGGAGTTGGGGGTGCCCTCCCCGCGCGCCCACGGGATCGACGCCGAGCGTTGGTGGGAGCTGGCGCCGTTGATGGCACGGCAGGCGTTGGCGTCGGGTTCGCCGGGGAACAATCCGCGGGTGCCCACCGCCGAGGAGGTCGTGGAGCTGTACCACGCCGTCTACGGCTGATCGGGAGAGGGGGCCGCGCACGCGAAGTGCGGCCCCTTCCCCTTCGGCCCCGTTACCGGGTGATGCCCCACCTGCGGCGCAGAGAACGGTCGGCCCAGTTGAAGAACACGTCGATGAGGATCCCGATCGCCAGCACGATGATGATGTAGCTGAGCAGTCGTTCGGCGTCGTTGAGCTGGCGCGCCTGACTCAGCGCCCACCCGATCGAGTTCTGCTGGTTGATGATCACCAGCAGCTCTCCCGCCATCAGGGAGCGCCAGGCGAACGCCCATCCCTGTTTGAGCCCGGTGACGAACATCGGCAGCGCGGCGGGGATGATCAGCAGCCGGTACCGCTGTGCCCCGCGCAACCCCATGACCTTGCCGGCGCGCAGCAGCGACGGCTGCACGTAGTCGATACCCGAGGTGAGACCACCCGCGATCGAGGGCGCCGCGCCCAGGACGATCACGAACATGATCGCGGACTCGCTGATGCCGTACAGCAGCATCGCGAAGGGGAACCACACGATCGACGGCATCGTTTGCAGGCCGGTGATGAGCGAGCCGATCGCCACCCGCAACGGCTTGAACTGCGACACGGCCAGGCCGACGACCACACCCACGGCCAGGGCCAGAGCGAAGCCGATGAAGGCCCGCCGCATGGTGACCCGTACGGCCTCCCAGAACTCGGGGGTGGTGATCTCCCCGAAGAGGGTGGGCAGGACGCGGTCGGGCCCGGGGAAGACCCATTCGGTACGCCAGCCGCTCCACACCACGGCCTGCCAGGCCAACAGCACCAAGGCGACGGCGGCGAGCTTGGGCCAGGTGGCCGCCCAGATCCTGCCCGCGGTCTCGGCCACGCTCCGTTCGTCGCTGCCACGCTTGGGCTGTAGTTCGAGGGCGTCCAGGCCTTGGACGGCGGTGTCCCTGTCCTGGGTCTCAGGCATGGCGTGAGACCTCCTCACGGAGTCGGTCGGTGATGGCGGCGGCCTGTTCGGCGATCAGGGCGGAGTCGATGCGGCGGGGGCGTTCACCCTTCACCTCGAAATCGGAGATGACGCGCCCGGGACGGCTGGACAACAGCACGACCCGGTCGCCCAGGCGCACCGCCTCACGCACGTTGTGGGTGACGAACATGATGGTCAGGGACTTCTCCCGCCAGATCCGTTCCAGTTCGTCGTGGAGGATGTCGCGGGTCATGGCGTCCAGCGCGCCGAAGGGTTCGTCCATGAGCAGGACGTCGGCGTCCTGGGCCAGGGCTCGGGCCAGGGCCACGCGCTGGCGCATGCCGCCGGAGAGTTCGTGCGGGCGCTTGCGCTCCAGTCCGGTCAGACGCACCAGGTCCAGGAGTTCGGCCACACGCTTGCGACGTTCGGCCTTGGGAACCTTGTTGACCTTCATGGGGATCTCGATGTTGGCGCCGACGGTGAGCCAGGGGAAGAGCGCGGCCTCCTGGAACATCATGGCCACACGGTGTTCACCCACGTCCACGCTGCCGGTGGTGGGGTCCTCCAGTCCGGCGACGAGGGAGAGCAGGGTGCTCTTGCCGCATCCGGAGGCGCCCAGGATGGCCAGGAACTCGCCCTCCTCTACCTGGACGGACATCCCGTCGATGGCGGTGACGGCGCCACCGCCGCGCCCGAACACCTTGGAGATGTCGTCGATCCGCACGGCGTTGGTGTCGGTGCGGGTCTCGGTGATGGTGCTCATTGTTTCCCTTCGCCTTCCAGGCCCACCGGGGCGGCCGAGGCGGCTCTCGGTGGGTTCGGGCGGACCCGCGTGTCGGGGGTTCGAGGTCTGAAGCGGCACGGAAAAACTCTACTTAATAAGTAGGTTTTGTGGAAGCGCTAGAAGCCCTCGACCTCGTCGTGTCCTTCCTCGGCGAGGATCTCGTTGAGCGCTTCGAGCGAGTAGATCCCCTCCAGCTCCACCGGGTCGAGCAGACCGACGGCCTCGGCGTGCTCGGCTCCGCCTCGCAGCGAGGCAGAGATGGGGTCGGCGGTGAACGAGACGTTGTCGAAGGCGGAGGCGACGACCTCCGGGGAGAGGTCTCCGCCGGTGAGGGCCTCCAGGTGGGCCAGGGTCACCTCCTGGGCCTCCTCGGAGTTGTCGTTCATCCAGTCGATCGTCTCGACGTGGCCCCGCAGCAGGTCCCGGACGGTATCGGGGTTCTCCTCCAGGAATTCGGCGTTGACGATCAGGTTGGTGGTGACGAACTCACCGCCGGTGTCCGGCCACAGGTCCTTCTCGTCGACGAGCAACTCGGCGTCGTGCTCCAGGATCAGCCGACTCAGATGCGGCTCGGGCACCCACGCGCCGTCGATCTCACCGAGCTCGAAGGCGTTGATGATCTCGGCGTTCTCCTGCGGCAGGATGGACAACTCGCCACCGCCCTCGGTGTCGATGTCCCACCCCTGCTCCTCGGCGAACCAGCGCAACGCCACGTCCTGGGTGTTGCCCAGCTGGGGCGTGGAGATGGTGTGGCCGGGCAGGTCCTCGACGTCGTCGATGCCCTCGCGCACCACCAGACCGGCACCCTGGGAGGTGGAGCCGGCTATGACGTGCAGCGCGGTGCCGCCGGACTGGGACCAGCCGTTGATCGTCGGGTTGGGACCGATGAAGGTCGCGTCGATCTCGCCGGAGAAGAGCGCGTTGATCGCGTCCGGGCCGGCGTTGAAGGTCTGGGTGGACAGATCGACGTCGCCGAGCGCCTCGTCGAAGGTCCCGTTCTCCACACCCACCAGGGCGGGCGCGTGGGTGACGTTCGGAAAGTAGCCGAGGGTGAGGGTGTCGGCGTCTCCGCCCGCGTCGGCGTCGGAGCCCCCGCAGCCGGTCGCGACCAGCCCGATCGCCAGTGCCGCGGCGGCGGTCGAAAGCGCGGAGGTTCGCATGCTCATGGGGCCCTCTTCTGTCGTGGGGTCGACCGGACAAGGAAATCCTACTTAATGAGTAGGATTAATGGGAAGGAAGGGCGCCATTCCCCCATGTGACCTGCGCCACTTCGGATCCGGCCCCTGGCACGCGAAAGGGCGGTGGAGTCGAAGGACTCCACCGCCCCGAACGGCGTACGGCGCGCGGTTACTCGACCGGCCGACCCTCGGCGTCGACGGCCAGGACGACGCCCTGCCAGGTCTGCTGGATGTACTCCAGGACCTGCTCGTCGTGGAGCAGCTCGGCCAGCAGCTGGACCCGCTCGTCGTCGACGTTCTCGTCCAAGGCCACCAGGCCGTTGGCGTACTTCTCGACGTAGTCGTCACCCTCGGGCTCCCAGGCCAGGAGGTTGGACTCCTCGGCGAGGTCGGCCTCGATGGCGTAGTTGCCGTTGACGACCGCGGCGTCGACGTCGGTGATCGAGCGCGGAAGCTGGGCGGCCTCCAGCGGCGTGATCGTCAGGTCGTTCGGGTTGTCGGTGATGTCCTTCTCCGTGGCGGTCTCACCGGCCTCCGGGTCGACGGTGATCAGACCCTCGGTCTCAAGAATGCCCAGGGCTCGGTTGAGGTTGGCCGGGTCGTTGGGAACCGCGACCTCGGCGCCCTCGGGCAGGTCGTCGATGCTCTCCACGCTCTCGGAGTACAGCCCCAGGCGCTCGATGTGCACGTCGGTGATGTAGGTGAGGTCGGCCTCGGGGCCGTTCTCCAGCCACTCGTTCAGGAACGAGCGGTGCTGGAAGTAGTTCGCGTCCAGGTCGCCGTCGACCAACTGGGCGTTGGGCGTGTTGTAGTCGGCGATCTCCACGATGTCGAGGTCCAGCCCGGCCTCCTCGGCGAGGTTCTCGTCGATGAAGGCGAGGACGTCACCGTGCGGAACGGGGTTGACACCGATCCGGAGCGGTGCCTGGCCGTCCTCGGTGGACTCGGCGGCCTGCTCACTGGGGGCACCGCAGGCCGCGACCGCGAGAGTCAGGGCGGCCGCGCCGATGAGGATCGAGGTCGTGCGCATGAGTGCGCTCCTTCGTGATCGTGGGATGGAGGATCGCGGGGGGTGGCCGAGGCCGGGACGGACCTGGACGCGGTGTACTCGGGCGCCCCTTTGGTGCGCCTACGAGCCGATCAGACCCTATCCAACCTATATGGTAGGAATAATCCGATTAACGCCGACCGAAACGTGGCCTTGGCCACAGCCCAGAGATTACCTATTAATAAGGTAGATATTAAGGGGAATACGGCGCATCATGGAATCATGCTCAGCGCACGCACCGCCATACCCGGAACCAACGGTCGCTCCACCCTCACGCGGCCGCCCCTGACCGCCGTCCGCTCCCCCGAGGGCCACCCCCCGAAGGTCACGGTCCCCGAAGGGGAACACTCCCTGCTCGGCGTCCTGCCCCTGCCCGAGAGCGGCCGGTACATGCTGGTCTATGGGGTCGTCGTGGACGAACCCCATCCCCGGGCGCATCCCACCGCCGAGGCGACCGACGGTGTCCTGTTGCTGGACCGCAACGCCCGTCGGGTCTGGGTCCAAGGCCAAGAGATCGACCTGACCTACCAGGAGTACGAGCTGCTGGACTGCCTGACCGCCGCCCCCGGCCGCGCGGTCACCCGCTCCGAACTCCTCGAACGGGTCTGGGGTGTGAGTCGGGACCTGCACTCGCGCACCATCGACGTGCACATCCACCGACTGCGCCGGAAGCTGGGGCCGGCCGGAGAACGCATCGCCACGGTCCGCAAGGTCGGGTACATCTATCGCGGCCCCCGGGCGTCGGCGCCGGAGCGGGGGGACTGACCGGGTGGTGGCGGCCAACCCTAGAACGCCGACCAGGGCCAGGCCGAGCAGGACGAGGCCGGTGATGGTGGCGGCCCAGTCCTCGCCGAGTCGGAACCCCGACCGCGCGGGGGCGCTTTCGGGTGTGGGGTGGAGGGTGTCTCGCTCATGTCCTTCTCGATCTCCGGGCGTCGATGCGCCCTGGGGTGACGGGGGTGGTGGGGAGGCGTCGACCCAACTCGATTAAACCTACTTATTTAGTATAGCTAGAGGGCGTGGGTCGAGCCGGACCCCGCGACGACGCGGGTCACGCCGTCGCGGGCCTTCGGGAAAAGGCGCGGGTCAGCCGCGTGGATCGGTCACCGGCAGGCCGGCGGCACGCCAGGCGCGAAAACCACCGTCCAGGTCGGTGGCGTACTCCAGCCCCAACTCCTGGAGCTGGACCGCGGCCAGACTGGAGGCGTAGCCCTCGTTGCAGAACAGCACGATGCGGCGGTCGGCGGAGTCGGCTTCGGGCACCCGGTCGGGGCTGGTGGGATCCAACCGCCACTCCAGGACGTTGCGGTCGATCACCAGGGCGCCGGGGATCTCCCCCTCGGTCTCCCGATCGATGACGGGACGCGTGTCCACCAGCAGGGCACCCTCGCGCTGGGCGACATGGGCCCGGTACGGGTCGAGCCGCTCCAGGCGGGCGCGCTTTTGGTCGAGGAGCCGTTCGATGGCGCTGACCGAAGGCCCGCTCATCGCCACCCCTCCCCCGTCGCGGCCTCCGCGGAGGGGACGGTCTCCAGGGTGGGGACACCCGGCTCGGGCGCGGTGGTGAGGATGCTGTTGGTACGCCGCAGCGAGCCCTGGTCGGTGATCTCGTAGTAGTGCATGGCGGTCAGCGGCGGCGAGTAGGCGTGGACGCTCACGGCCGGACCGTCGGAGGCGTTGACGACGTCGTGCACGTGACCGAGGGGGAAGCGACCGCCCCCGGGTTCGACCAGGGTGCGCTCACGCGGTCCGGCGTCCCAGTAGTACTCCACCAGCTCGCCGGTGACGACGGTGAGCGCGCCCAGCGAACCGGCGTGGTCGTGCAGTCGGGTGGACTGGTCGGGGGTCCAGGAGATGAGCCAGACGTCGGTGTAGTCGTCGGCGTGCAGCCGGACCGACCACCGATTCTCGGCGTCGAAGTGGATCTCGTGGAGCCCCTGGCGGACCTCCTCCGCGACCTTCGCGGCCAACCCGGACAGGCGGTCCAGGGTGAGCGGCGTGGGCGCGGCGATGTCGTTGATGGTCATGGTCCTTGTCGCCTTCTCGTGCTGTCGGTGGTGATCCGGGGACTCCTGTCATCGACAGCGCTCATCGAAGGTGAACGGCCGCCACCAGGGCCGAAGGTGTGATGGTGCGCCGGCTTCCATGCACGCCAGTAAACCACATTCCCTACAGGTTTAGTTGGCAATTGCACTCGACGGGCCTCACGTCCGCCCCACCTCGGGAAGGAGGGTGCCCCCGCTCGATCGGGGGCACCCTCGTCATACCCGGAGAAATCCCCGAAGACGGTCGTACAGGCGGGTCAGGGCGGCGCGCAGACGTCCGACGGGCGGGCGCACTCCAGGGGCCACGGAGACCGGGGCCGGGCCGGCCAAGGGTGCGGTGAGGAGCAGTCCACCCGGGAGGTCGCGTCGAACAGGGCGACCCACGGCGGTCTCCAGGGGGATCCGGTACAACACCGCGCGATCGGAGGCGTTCACCAGCGTCAGAGCACGATCCTCTCGCAGCACGAGGACCCCACCGGGATCCACACCCGGGGCAAGCTCGACCTCGACCACGAGGTCGGCGCCGCGACGCCCACTGTCGACCCGGACGACCGGATCCACGGCGAGCTGCGCCCACAGGGTGTGCTCGACCCCTTCGAAGACGTCGGTGACGCGCATCGGACCACTCCCATCGCGTTGAGTTGTCTGGACTCAATTTTATTGACGCCCATCTGCTCGGGCAAGTGATTCATCGAGGCGCACCCCGGACTGTGAGAGGGGTCACCAGAGTGCGAGAATGAGCCCGCCGAGCCCCGGCCAGGACCCCCTCACCCACACGGAGCGAACATGGCACTCGTCGCCGGAATCGACAGTTCGACACAGTCCTGCAAGGTCGTGGTCTGTGACAGCACCACCGGCAAGGTGGTGCGCGAGGGACGCGCCCCACACCCCGACGGCACCGAGACCCACCCCCGCCACTGGTGGAGCGCCCTGAGCGAGGCCTCCTCCGGGCTGCTCGACGACGTCGCCGCGGTCTCCGTGGCCGGTCAACAACACGGCATGGTCGTGGTCGACGAGGACGGGGAGGTCATCCGCCCCGCCCTGCTGTGGAACGACGCCCGCTCCGCCGGGGCGACCCACGACCTGGTCCAGGAACTGGGCGGCCCCAAGGCCTGGGCCGACGCCGTGGGAAACGTGCCGGTGGCCAGCTTCACCGTCGGCAAGCTGCGTTGGTTCGCCGAACACGAACCCGAGCTCGCCGCCCGCGCGCACGGTGTCATGCTCCCCCACGACTGGCTGACCTGGCGGCTCGGCGGCGCCCGCCGGGCACCCACCACCGACCGCGGCGACGCCTCCGGCACCGGCTACTGGTCCCCCGCCGAGAACACCTACCGCACCGACCTGCTGGTGCGCGGGTTCGGCCGGGAACTGGAGGTCCCCCGCGTGGCCGCCCCCGCCGAGACCGTGGGCCACACCCCCGAGGGCGCGCTCATCGCGCCCGGCACCGGAGACAACATGGGGGCCGCCCTCGGCCTGGGCGTGCGCCCCGGCGACGTGGTGGTGTCCCTGGGCACCAGCGGCACCGTGTTCGCCGCCCACGACCGCCCCACCCACGACCCCACCGGAACGGTGTGCGGTTTCGCCGACGCCACCGGCGGCCACCTGCCATTGGTGTGCACCCTCAACGCCGCCCGGGTACTGAGCTCGGCCGCCGCGATGCTCGGCACCGACCTGGCCGGGCTCGACCACCTCGCGTTGGGAGCGCGCCCGGGGTCGGATGGCGTGGTGTTGCTGCCCTACCTGGACGGTGAGCGCACCCCGGAACTCCCCGAGGCCACCGGATCCCTGCACGGCCTGCGCAGGGACAACATGACCCCCGCCAACATCGCCCGCGCCGCCGTGGAGGGGATGTTGTGCGGACTCGCCGACGGGTTGGCCGCCCTCTCCGGGCAGGGTGTGCCCACCGAACGGGTGCTGCTGGTGGGCGGAGGCGCCCGGTCGGCCGCGGTCCGCGCCATCGCCCCCATCGTCCTGGGCGCGCCCGTGGTGGTTCCACCGGCCGCCGAGTACGTGGCGTTGGGCGCCGCCCGCCAGGCCGCCTGGGCGCTGTCCGGCGAGGAATCACCGCCGGTGTGGACCCTGGGCGCACCGGAGGAGTCGTCCACGTACAACTCCGAGGCCGGAACGGAACTGCGTGAACGCTACGCGCACTTCCGGCACACCGTTCACGGGGTATAGGCCCGCGAAGGCCCCGGAACACGGGTTCGGTACGCTGTTCCATCGTGTTCCGGGGCACTCCGGACTTTCGAGCTGCGGGAGCATGCATGTCGGTCGAGGAACGGTTGCGGGTACCGATCGGATCGGCGCCGAACTGGTCCACCTATCCCGACGCCCGCCGAATCCTCGTCGTGGCCCACACCGTCACCACCCTGACGAGGCTTCTCGACGTCCTTCCGCTGTTCGATTCCGACCCGAGGATCCAGCTCGTCTTCACCCGGGCCAGAACCTCCAACTTCCGCGAGGGCGTCACCGAATTCCTCGATGACATCGGTGCTCTCGTCGCACCCTGGGAACAGGCACTGGAGGAGGAATTCGACCTGGCGATCGCGGCCAGTTACGGCGATGACCTACACCTGATAAACGCGCCTTTGATTGTTTTCTCTCATGGCGCGGGGTACAATAAGATAGGGAAAGCGGAAAGCGGAAAGCGGAAAGCGGAAAGCGGAAAGCGGAAAGCGGAAAGCGGCCTTCGGGCTCGGTCCGGCCACCCTCCTGCGGGACGGGACCCTCGTTCCCGGAACGCTCGTGTTGTCCCACCCCGAACAGCTCGACCGTCTCCGCCGGAGCTGCCCCGAGGCCGTGAACGCCGCGCTCATCGCCGGAGACCCCTCCCACGACCGCATCCTGGCCGGACTCCCCTGGCGTGACCGCTACCGCGACCACCTCGAAACCGGGCACCGGAAACTGGTCGTGGTCAGCTCCACCTGGGGGCCTGGTTCCCTCCTCGGCTCCCGGCCCGAACTCCTGAACCGGTTGCTCGCCGAACTGCCCGTCGACGAGTACCGCGTCGCCCTCGCCCTGCACCCCAACACCTGGCACGGCCACGGTCACCACCAGGTACGTTCCTGGCTCGCCGAGGCCGAACGCGCCGGTCTGCGCGTACTTCCGCCCCGCCAGGGCTGGCAGGCCGCGCTCGTGGCCGCCGACCACGTCATCGGCGACCACGGATCCGTCACCGCCTATGGGGCGTCCCTGGGTACCCACACCATGCTCGGGGCCTTTCCCGACACCGAGATGGATCCGTTCTCCCCCATCGCCCGATTCGGCCGCTCCGCCACCCGGTTACGCGCCGACCTCCCCCTGCTCCCGCAGATCCTCGCCGACGCCGCCGACCACAAACCCGACCGGTTCGCGGCCTTCACCGACCGGCTCAACTCCCAACCCGGCGGCTCCGGACGGATCCTGCGCGAGACCTTCTACCGGCTCCTGGATCTACCCGAACCCGAGCGCCCGGTACGGACCCTCCCCGCCGACGTCCCCATCCCCTATCGACGGGGTTGGCCCGACGCCACCGGCCACGCACCACTGTGGAGCACCGTCCAAGAGGAGGGTTCCGGGCTCCGGGTGCGCCGCCACCCCGCCGAATCCATCACCAGGGAACGGCTCTTCCTGGACCGCCCCCACTTGGTCACCCATACGGACGAGACCCAGGCCCGGTGGAGCGAAGCCGCCTGCCTGCTCCTCTGCGGCCCCGAGTCGGGGAGCCCCGGTGGGGGTACCTCATGGGCAGTGCTGCGGGCAAGGTTGTCCGATCACCCTCGGGCCCACCTCGCAGTCGCCGCGGACGGCCCCGACTGCCTGCTCGTCGACCGTGACGGCACACGGATCAGACTGATGGCGGACGACCCCGGACACCGACACGATCCCACCGCCGCCGCCTCGGCGTACTGGCATCAATGGGTCGAGGGTGAAGCCCCCGAGGGGTCACTCCTCGTCCTGCTGGGCGAGCACGAGTCGAGCTTCACCATCCGAGCATCGAACGAAGGGTGACCACCCCGAGATCATCCGGCGAGTCGCTCGCGGACATCGGCCGCGTCGCGCTCGGCGTTCGCCGCCTCGTACGCCTCCAACGCACGCTCCAGGTCCGATCGGGAGGCCACGGTGTCCCGCACCCGGTTCACGTCGGCTCGCAGCACGTACACGTCTCCGACCCGGCGCAGGTCACCAAGGAGACGGTGGCGATCGATCGCGCCATCGTACGATTCCAGGGCCTCCTCGACCCGGCCCTGGTCCCGACGCAGGTCGCCCAGGGCCGTGCCGGTTCGGGCGTGGTTCTGGTGGTCGCCCTCGGCGAGCATCCCTCTCGCGTGCAGGAGCAGGGACTCCGCCTCTGCCGGACGTCCCGCCCGCCGGTGGGCGACGCCCTCCTTGCGTTCCATGATGTGCAGTGCCCTGAGATCGACGGGGTCCAGACCTTCGGCGATGCGGCGGGCCTCGGCGAAGTGCCCGATCGCGGCGTCGTACTCTTCAGCGTCGGTCTCGACGTCCCCGAGCGCGTCGTGGGCGGTGAGGACCACCAGCGGGTGCTCGCCCTGGGCGAGTTCCAGGGCCCGCTCCGCTTGAAGGCGCGCGTCCGTGGGGTTCCGGTCCCGGCGATAGGCGATGGCCGTCTGCACGCACAGGCGGGAGAGCCGAGCGGGTTCGAGGTGGTGGGTGTCCAGGGTCGCCCGCAATACGGGCGCCTGCGCATCGACCATGTCGGTGAACCAGCCGGAGTGGAACCAGAAGGGCCACAGGACCTCGCACAGTTCCGCGGCCATCGCGAAGTGGCCCGCGGCCACGGCGTCGATCACGACCTTGACCAGGGTCTGACGTTCGGGGGTCAGCGCCTGTCGGGCCTCGTCGATGCTCCCGAAGGAGCGAGCGGCCCGCGCGCCGTCGGGGAAGGCCGAACGGCCGTCGAGTTCGACCTGGAGCCAGCGACCCGGCATCAGCTTTCGGTGCGCGGCGTAACCGATCTCGTAGTAGTGGGTGAGGGTGCGCCGGGGGGTGTCCAAGGGTTTCTCCGTGTCAGGGGTGAAGGTCGACCGCATACTGCGCGTGATGAAGCGGTACCTGGGTTCGGGGCCGGTCACGACGGTGTCGAGGACGCCCCTCTCCGCCAGGATTCCCAGCCCCGCACGCACGTCCTCCGGTCTCACGGAGTCGGCCATGAGGGCCTCGGCCAGATCGAAACCGAAATCGACGTCGGGGAGGCCGGCCAGTCGGACCGCCAAGGCACGTTGCCCGTCATCGAGTCCCGCGAAGTCCACACGATCACGCGGACGCCGCCCTGGGACGGCGTCCGAACCGAAGTGGTTCCGGTGCGCGGTGGCGAGTGGGTCCGGTGCCCCGCACTGGCGTTCGACGTGGACATCGAAGGCGTAGTCCGCGATGAGTCCGGGATTGCCTCCGGCCGCGGCCACGAAGTCGGCGACCATCGCCCATTCCCGCGGCCGGGAGGGTGCCAGGTCCGACCGCAGGCGGAACATCGTCGTGGCGTCCTCGTCCGACAGGGCGTCCAGCTGGATAGAGCGCCATTGAACGTGGCGCAGGAGCCTCCTGTCGTCACGGCCCAGCGTCCTCAGGTCGAAGTTCTGGGGTCCGGTGACCACGGTGAGACTTCCGGGGGAGGTCGCCAGGAAGAGGCGGACGTCGGTGAAGTTGCCGGGAGAATCCACCATGACGGCGATCCCACTCCGCCATCGCGGGCTCTGGTGCAGCTTCTGGACACGCCACTCCAGGGTGGCCGGAATGTCCTCCTCCGCAATGTCCATGAGACGCAACAGGCGGCCCACGGCCATCCACGGATCCTCCCGGACCAGGTCCACCAGGACGTGGCCGCCGGGAAAACGGGCACGATCCCGCTCGAAACCGTCGTGCAGGAGTTTCAGGCCGAAGGCGGTCGTGCCCCCGCCCTGGATCCTGCTGGACACCGTGAGCATGGTCGAGGCACTCGGGTCCTCGTCGATGATCCGTTGCGCGTCGGCCCGAGGTTCATCCCGGTCCACATAGGAGGGAGGCACCAGGAGATCGAAGGCGCGTTCGGAGTCGTCGGAGACATCAGAGACGTCAGAGATGGCACCGTTGATGTAGTGGACCGTGATGTCACGCGCCTGGAACAACGTTCCGAAGACATCCCGGGCGTTGTTGGACGTGCTGTCCCTGGGGGTTTCGACGCTCAACGGGTCCACCTCACGGTGCGCGACTGCTGGGGTACCGGAAGACTATCCAGCCATGCCCCATCCGACCGTTCGGGTGGCCCCGCCGGCCGCAGTCGGCCACTCGCACCTGGGAGGGATCAGGCTCCAGGGCCCTCCCACTTGTCGCGAAGGAACTCGTCGACGTCATAGGGCATCAGGTTGAGCGGCGGCCCCGGGGGCGCGTTCGTGTTCATCGCCCGGATCTTCTTGTTCAAGCCTTCCAGGAGTTCCCTGACCCGCTTCTCCGTCCGGGCCTTGCGCGCCTCGATCAGGGTGTCCTCGGCTTCCTTGCGCAGTCGCAGAGTGGGCGGCAGCAGCGAGACGTTCTCCTGCTTGAGCTTGCGCTTGATCCACCAGTTCTCGTCATAGGGGCGGTCGATGTCGGGAATGGGCTTGCCGGCACCGGGAAGATCGTCGAACTCTCCCTTTTCCTGAGCCTCACGGATCTGGACATCGATCCAGGACTCGAATTCCATACCGGTGGGCTTGCGTTTCGTCATTGAACCGCCTCCTCCAGGGTGAGCATGCGAGTACACGTCCGTATGGGCCGTCCCACAAGACCATCCTGCCTTGTGGAAGTGGACGATCGACATGGCCCCCGGAAAAATCCCCGGCACGCGCCGGACCCGAGCCGATCCGCACCGATCCGTACCGGTGGGGGTGTCGGTGGGGTTTGTCCGGATGGGAATGGGTGGGGCGCCTCGGGTCGAGAACCTTGAGGTTGTTGGGCGTTGTTCGGGTGGCTGGTGGGGCGCCTCGGGTCGGGGTCCTGGGGGTTGTTGGGCGTTGTTCGGGTAGTTCTCCCTCCTTCCCCGCCGCGTGATTGTTGCCGCCCGCACCGCACGCGTCAAGGCGATGTCGGGTTCTGTGACGATGGGGTTAGTGGCCTTGA
>NZ_JBSHCT010000020.1:10173-136165 GCF_053615935.1 Nocardiopsis sp. NPDC055879 | reverse complement strand
CTTCGTTACCCCACCGGTCACGTAGTGGCGACGCGGCCCACGAGGACACCAGACGGAGGGGAAGGCATCCGGCCGGCCACGGCCGGAGTGGGCCGAAGGCCCGCAGGGCCGTTGGAACCCCAACCACTCTCCCCCCTTCCCCGATAGCCGCCAAACCGCCGCCCGTGCCGTACGGGTCAAGGCCACCCACCACAGCGCCACAGCACACACCATCGCCTTGACGCGTGCGGTGCGGGCGGCAACAATCACGCGGCGGGGAAGGAGGGAGAACCCACCCCCACCCCGCCCAACCACCAGAAGAGCCCCTACCTAAGGCGCCCCACCAACCACCCGAGCGACGCCCCGTGAACCAGCGGCCCCCGACCCCAGGCGCCCCACCGCCCACCTCCCACTCCGACCAGCACGAACAGCCCCGGGCAGCACGAAACCGGCGAAACCAGCGGCTCCCCTAAGATCAATGGGATCACGCCCACGCGCTCCACCAACACCCCGAATCTCCTGCTTGTGGATAACTCACCACCCTTCCAATCAACCGGCCACCGGCCGATGAGGAGAACTTCCACCGGGCAAGGACGCCACCATGATTCACTACACAGAGTCTTTGACTGGAAACTCTAAGTAGTAATCAACCGGACGGAGTCCGATGTCCCTCTTCCGCGCAGTGTCCGCCTTCCGGGTAGTGCCAGCCACGGGCCTCCCCCTGCCCTCGCCCACGCATCTGCCCCTTCCCCTTGCCCTCGCTCCTGCCCTTGCCCTTGCCCTGACACTCGGCGCTTCCTCCCCCGTCCTGGCCGACGAATCCCTTCCCTCACCGCCCCTGGTATCGACCGGCGAGTGCCCCGTGCTGGATCCACCGCCCAGCGAAGAGGAGCTGGAGCAGTACCTGTGCGGGGACCCGAGGTTGGGACCGGCCGAGCTACCCACCAGCGGACCCGTCGGCGAACTGGTGGAGGGCTACGACCGGTTCGGCGACCTCTCCCCCGCGGAGTTCCTGGACCGGTGGGCCACCGAGGACGGCTGGGACTACCCCGAGCACGACGGCTTCGTCGTGGAGAACGGCAGCCCGCTGAAGGAACTCCAGGAACTGCCCGAGGGATGGATGCTGGACCGCTTCGGCTCCCCCTGGGGCTCATTCCTCGCCCCGGCCGGTGCCCCGTTCTCCGAGCGGGCCCTGCCGCCGGACTCCCTGAACACCTGGCCGGGCGGGGCCGAGCACAACTACAACTGCTACGAGGTCGTCCTGCCGGTCGACGCCTGGGTGGGCCCGATCGCCCCGCACTTCGAACAGCCCGGCGGCGGTGAACAACTGCTGATCCCGACCGAGAGCGTCCCCGAAGCCGGTGGCGGTGGCGATTACGGGGCCGATGACGGAGGCTACGTCTCCGTCAACGACCTCCTGGAATGGGACTACCTCGACCAGCGGCCCGCCGAGGAGTGTGTCTTCCCCGAGGAGTTCGCCGCTTAGAAACCGGCCCGGGTGGATTCGGGTCCCGGCTCTCTGTCCTCGCGGTCCTCGCGGTGCTCCTCGTGCTCGCGATGTTCCTGCTCCTCGGGGCCCGCGACTCCCGCCGGGATCCGGCGCAGCGCCCCCAGAACCGCCACGGCCAACACCGCCAGCACGACCGCGCCGGTGAGCGCGGCGGCGTTGAGACCCTTGGTGTAGGCATCGAACGCCTCCGCCAACAGCGCGCCCGCCTCGGCCTCTGGCAGGTGGGACGCGCCGGCGATCGCTCCGGTCACGGTCTCTCCCGCCGGCCCCTGGGTCCCGCTCATCTCCGACCGGTAGATGCCCGTCGCCACCGTGCCCAGAGCCGCGATGCTCAAAGCGGCTCCGAACTCGGCACTGGTCTCCGACACCCCCGCCGCCGCACCGGCGCGCTCGGGAGGCGCGGTGGCCAGCACCAGCGTGTTGGCCAGGGTTCCCACCACCCCGGCGCCCATGCTGATCAGCCCGTAGGCACCGATGAACAGCGGCAGCGGCGTTTCCGGGTCCACCAGGGCGATCATGGCGAACCCGAGGGCACCCACCGCCAGACCGGTCGCCATGAGCGGAGCGGGGCGCACACGCGGCGCCACCACACTCCCGAGGACCGCGCCCAAGGCGGTGGTGGCGAAGGTGGGCAGGGCCCACAAGGCGGCACTCAGCGGGCTGAGCCCGTGCACACTCTGCAGGAAGGTGAAGGTCAGCAGCCCCATCCCGGCCGCGGCGAAGGATACCGCCGCGTTGCCGCCGACCGCCGCGCTGAAGGCGGGGCGGGCGAACAACGTCACGTCGATGAGCGGGTGCGCGGCACGGCGTTGCCGCATCACGAACAGGACGAGGAAGGCCGATCCGAGCACGAGGGCCGCTCCGCCCTGGACCTCGACCCCGTGTTCGACGAAGCGCTTGGCCGCGTAGACCAGGCCCAGCACCGCCATCAGGGACAGCACCGCTCCGGGCAGGTCGAACCGGGCGCCTCGGGGGTCACGTGTCTCCGGCACCAGGAAGGGCGCGCTCACCAGGAGCAACGCCATGAACGGCAGGTTGATGAGGAACACCGAGCCCCAGGAGAAGAACTCCAACAGCACCCCACCGAAGATGGGCCCGGCAACGGCACCACCGGTGAAGGCGATGGTCCACGCGCCCACGGCGGTGGCCCGCTGCTTGGAGTCGGTGAACATGCTCCGGATCAGGGAGAGCGTAGAGGGCGCCAGGGTGGCACCGGCCAGCCCGAGCAGGGCGCGACCGGCGATGAAGAGTTCGCTGTTCGGAGCGAAGGCGAGCAGGGCAGAGGCGGCTCCGAAGAGTAGGGCCCCGGCGAGGAGCAGTTTCCTACGCCCCACGCGGTCTCCGAGCGATCCCATGGTGACCAGGAGTCCGGCCAGGACGAAGCCGTAGACGTCCATCATCCACAACCACTGGGTGGCGGTGGGCTGGAGATCCTGGGCGATGGCGGGCGCGGCGACGAAGAGCACCGAGAGGTCCATGGCGACCAGCAGCGCGGGGACGAGCAGGACGGCCAGCCCCGCCCAGGTCCGGGCGGTGGCGCGTGGTGGTGTGCGGTTCTTGTCCATGGCAAGGATCGTACGTACGTCAAAATCACCCGTCAATATGTACGTACGTCAAAAATGCTACGGTGTGCGCATGAGCCAACGTGAGGACCTGCTGGCCGGCGCCAAGAAGTGCCTGGTCGAAAAGGGTTACAGCAAGACCACGGCCCGCGACATCGCCGCCGCCTCGGGCGCCCACCTGGCCTCCATCGGCTACCACTTCGGGTCCAAGGACAGCCTGATGAACGCCGCACTGCTGGAGGCCAGCAGCGAGTGGGGCGACGCCTTCGAGAAGGCCATCCGCGACGCGGGTCCCACCACCGCGGAGAACCGGACCCGTCTGCTGCTCACCTCCCTGTTCGGCACCCTCCCCGAACACCGTGACCTCATGGTGGCGAGCGTCCAGGCCTTCGCGCACTCCCAGTTCGACGAAGGACTGCGCACCACCCTGTCCGAGGGAATCCTCGAAGGCCGCCGCGAACTCAGCGCCCTCATCCTCGGAATCCCGCTGGAGGAGGTCGACGACGCCACCTCGGCGGGGCTGGGCTCCATGGTCTACAACCTCGTCACCGGCTACGTGCTCCAGTACCTGGTCGCCCCCGATTCCCTGCCCACCGTCGAGCAGGCCATGGACGGGATCCGCGCCCTCCTCCCCCAAGAGGATCGGCTCCCCTCAAAGGACCGACCACACGAAAGGCCCACCCCCTGAGAGCCGGTCCCGCACAACCGGCTCCGGACACACGACGGCCCCGGCGTCCTCGCGGAACGCCGGGGCCGAACAAGCACCCACTTACCCACCGGCACCACTACATGCTGAAACCCATGGGTTTGCCACCCTCGGCGACCTCGCGACGCAACCGCTCGCCCTTGGCGTGCGCCTGCGCCTTCAGGTCCTCCTGGAAACCGGCCATGCGCTCGGCCAACGCCGGCTCGTGCGCCGCCAACTGCCGCACCGCCAGCAGCCCGGCGTTGCGGGCCGCGCCCACCGCGACGGTCGCCACCGGCACCCCCGCGGGCATCTGCACGATGGACAGCAGCGAATCCATCCCGTCCAGGTACTTCAACGGAACCGGCACACCGATCACCGGCAGTGTGGTCACCGAGGCCAGCATGCCCGGCAGATGCGCCGCGCCGCCCGCCCCGGCGATGATCGCCTTCAGGCCACGCCCGGCCGCCTCGCTCCCGTAGGAGATCATCTCGTGCGGCATGCGGTGCGCCGAGACCACGTCGGCCTCGAAGGGCACGTCGAACTCGCGCAGTGCCTCGGCCGCCTCGCGCATCACCGGCCAGTCGGAGTCCGAGCCCATCACGATGCCCACCAGGGGCTTGCCTTCGGTCACTTCTGGTCTCCTCGCAGGTAGTCGGCGGCGTCGCGGGCGCGCTCCAGCAGGTCCTCGTGGTCGTCGCCCATCACGGTGACGTGCCCGATCTTGCGGCCCGGACGCACGTCCTTGCCGTAGAAGTGCACCTTCACCTCGGGGTCCTTGGCCATGACGTGCAGGTAGCGGCGGTAGATCTCGGGGTCCTCGCCGCCCAGCACGTTGGCCATGACGGTGAAGGGGGCGTTGGTGCGCGGCGACCCCAGGGGCAGGTCGAGGACGGCGCGCAGGTGTTGTTCGAACTGGGAGGTGCGGGCGCCCTCGATGCTCCAATGGCCGGAGTTGTGCGGACGCATCGCCAACTCGTTGACGACCACGCCGTCGGCGGTCTCGAAGAGCTCCACGGCGAGCACGCCGGTGACACCCAGGGCGTGTGCGATCTCGATGCCCAGCTCCTGGGCTCGGGTGGCCTTCTCCTCGTCCAATCCCGGGGCCGGCGCGATCACCTCGTGGCAGATCCCGCCGCGCTGCACGGTCTCCACCACCGGGTAGACCGCGACCTGACCGTGCGGGGAGCGGGCCACCTGCACGGCGAGTTCGCGGGAGAAGTCCACCTTCTCCTCCACCAGCAGCGGCACGTCCTCGGCGGCGGCGCGCTCCACGACCTCGTGGGCCTCGTCGGGATCGGCGGCGATCCACACGCCCTTGCCGTCGTAGCCTCCACGCGCGGCCTTGAGCACGACCGGCCAACCGGCCTCCTCGGCGAAGGCGGTGACGTGCTCCAGGGTGGTCACCGACCGCCATCGAGGCGAGGGCGCGCCCAGTTCGGCCATGCGGGTGCGCATGCGCAGCTTGTCCTGGGCGAAGCGCAGGGCGTCACGGCTCGGGCGGAGCAGGCCACCGGCCTCCTCCACGGCGCGCAGGACCGGTTCGGGCACGTGTTCGTGGTCGAAGGTGACGACGTCGTGCGCCTTGGCGAACGCCAGGACGTCGTCGAGCCCACGGTCGTCACCCAGGGTGACGTCACCGCAGACCAGGGCCGCGCTGTCGGTGGGGCTCGCCGCCAGGACCGAGAAGTCCACGCCGAGGCCGATACCGGCCTGGTGCGTCATCCGGGAGAGTTGGCCTCCGCCCACCATTCCCACGCGAGGGATGATGCGGTTACGCTCGCTCACAGTTCCTCAACTCAATGCTCGTCGACCGCGGATGCGGGACGGTCCCACACGTGGTGGAACCTGGCCGTTCGGCTCGGAACCCGCGGCCGGGGTCTTCATCACGGCCCCGGCTAGAGTCTAGGGCGTGCGGGTGGGCCGCCCGAGGGCCGCTCCCCGCGCGGCGAGACACCCCCAAGGACTGGAGGCGCGGCCCGTGCGCGAGTTCCTCGCCCGGCACCCTCGCATCGCCGGGTTGGCGGCCGAGGTGGGCAAGTTCGGCTCGGTGGGCGCCCTGGCCTACGTGGTGCAGTTGGCCGTCACCAACCTGGTGTGGGGCCTGTCCGACCTGCCCCTATTGGTCGGACAGGTGGTCGGCACCTCCTGCGCGATCGCGGTCGCGTTCGTCGGCAACCGGTTCTGGACCTTCCGTGACCGTGCCCGCACCGGCTACGGCCGGGAGACCTTCCTGTTCCTGGTGATGAACGGGGTCGGCATGCTCATCCAGGTCGGCTGTCTGGGCTTCGCCGTGTACGTACTGGGCTGGGAGGGACAGCTGGCGAGCAACATCGCCGGCAACGTCGTGGGGGTGGGTCTGGGCACGCTCTTCCGGTTCTTCTCCTACCGAACGTGGGTGTTCCCGCCGGATCCCGACCCCGCCCCCGACCCCGATTCCGATTCCGCCCCGGATCCCACGCCCGATCAACGGTTCGGCTAGGAACGGACGGCACTGCGGGCACCGGCCCCGAAGCGGGGCGCGCAGCGCACCGCGAGGAACGAGTACAGCCCCACCTGGACGACCGTGACGGCGAGGGTCAACGGCGTGTCCGCCCCCATCGGCAGTCCCGCGCCGATGACGACGCCGGTGCCCACCTCCGAGAGTCGCCCCTCCAGGGCGCAACGGGTGAACTGGAACAGGCTGTTGACCATGTGCAGCCCGATCGCGGCCTCCAGGCCGCCGGTGCGCCAGGTCAGCCAGGACATCCCCAGCCCGAACACCATCAGGGACGCCGTGGTCCAAAGATGGCCCGGATGGGTGGCGGCGTACAGGGCGGCGAACAGGGTTCCACCGGCGAGGATGGCCGGCCACGGCGAACGCATCACCTTGGAGAACGAGCTCTCGCCGGTGGAAGAGCCCAGCGAACCGACGAGCTGCATGACGAGCCCGCGCAGCGTGAACTCCTCGGCCGCGGACTGCAACGGCACCAGTAGGACGATCACCGTCATGAGCGCGAGCAGGACCTGGATCCCCTCGCCGGTGCCGGCGGGTTCGGCCTCCACCGCGGCGGCGTCCGCCGCGGTGGAGGGCAGCAGCGGCACCAGGAACACGCACACCAGCGCCAAGGCCAAGGCGATCAGGGCGCAGATGCCGAGCCAGCGCCAACGCATGCGACCGGTCACCGAGATGAGCGACCCGGTCCGGCGCCACTGCACCACGCGGGTCACGAAGAACGCCAGCGGCATCAACAGCGCTATCGACGCCAGCCCGAAGGCGAGACCGGCGATCTCGCCCAGGTTGGCCGATTCCAGCGCCAGACCGCTGCCACCGAGGATGGCGACGATGGTCATCACGACCATGACACCGACCCACAGGAAGAACGACAGGACCGCGAAGACCGCGATCGCCACGAGCGGCACCCACCACCGGAAGAATCGGTTGCGGGCCAACCTGTGGTAGGACTCACCCTCGGGGATCTCCGAGCGCGCGAACTCGTTCGTCCGCACCGGACGCGGAGGTGGCCAAGCCCACACCGAGGGGTCCGGGGTCAGCGCCGGGTGCCCCCCTGGCGGCGTCTGCCTCGCGCCCCCGGGAGGGCTGGCCCAGGTCTGCTCCCTGGACTGTTCGAGACCACCGGAAGCCGACCCCTCCGGCCCCTCGGGCGCGGCGGGCCAGGACGAACCAGGTGGTGGCGGCACATTTCCCATCGTGCGCAGAGACTACTATCCGGCCGTGTATCGCCCGCGTTAAGTCCACGCCGTTATCTCCTGGTCACCGTATGGATCGGTGGGAACCACACCCTGACCCGCGCCGGAATAGCGCGGTGCCATGCGTCTGTTGGAACAAGTGGACCTGCGAGTCACGCCACAGGCCGACCATCCCATCCCGCTGACCTACGATTGAGCACATGTCCTCCACACCATCCACCGAGCAGGTAAACGCAGCCCTGGCCACGGTGCAAGACCCGGAGATCCACCGTCCCATCACCGACCTCGGCATGGTCAAGAGCGTCGACATCGACGACGACGGTGCCGTGCACGTCGGTATCTACCTCACGGTGGCCGGCTGCCCGATGAAGGGGCGCATCGAGAAGGACGTGACGGCAGCGGTGACCAAGGTCGCCGGCGTCACGTCCGTCAAGGTCGAACTCGACGTGATGAGCGACGAGCAGCGCAAGGAGCTCCAGACCAAGCTCCGCGGCGGTCAGGCGGAGAAGGAGATCCCCTTCGCCAAGCCCAGCTCGCTCACCAAGGTCTACGCCGTCGCCTCCGGTAAGGGCGGCGTCGGCAAGTCGTCCGTCACGGTCAACCTGGCCGCGGCCCTCGCCGCCCAGGGTCACAAGGTCGGTGTGGTCGACGCCGACATCTACGGTCACTCCGTGCCGCGCATGCTGGGCGCGTCGGACTTCCCGACCAAGGTCGAGGACATGATCCTCCCGCCCACGGCGCACGACATCAAGGTCATCTCGGTGGGCATGTTCACCGAGGGGAACACGCCGGTCGTGTGGCGCGGACCCATGCTGCACCGCGCCCTACAGCAGTTCCTCTCCGACGTCTTCTGGGGCGACCTGGACGTCCTGTTGATGGACCTGCCCCCGGGCACCGGTGACATCGCCATCTCCGTCGCCCAGATGCTGCCCTCCGCCGAGCTGCTCGTGGTCACCACACCGCAGCAGGCCGCGGCCGAGGTCGCCGAGCGCGCCGGTGCCATCACCGCGCAGACTCACCAGCGCATCGCCGGCGTGATCGAGAACATGTCGTACTACCAGCCCACCCCGGACGCCGAGCCGGTGTACCTGTTCGGTCAGGGCGGTGGTCAGCAGGTGGCCGACACCCTCACCAAGACCCTCGGCGCGGAGATCCCGCTGCTGGGGCAGGTACCGCTGGACACCCGACTGCGCGAGGGAAGCGACGAGGGCAAGCCCCTCGTCCTGACCACTCCCGAGGCCGAGGCCAGCAAGGTGCTCTCGAAGGTCGCCGAGGGCCTGGTCGCCAAGCCGCGTGGGCTCGCGGGCATGCAGCTGGGCATCTCCCCCGCCGGTCGCTAGGGGTTCGATCCCCGAACGGCTGGAGGACTGACGTACGGCCCCCGGGTCACCCGACCCGGGGGCCGTCGTGTCGTGCGGGCCCGGAGACCGGACCCGTGGGCGCATCGTGCGCGGCTACTCGTCGGGGCCCAGGGTGACGGTCACGGTCTCCCGCTCCCGGTCGCGCTCGTACTCCAACTCGACCTCGTCACCCGGGGCCTTGTCGCGCACCATCGCCTGCAGTTCCCCACCGGAGTTGACTCGGCGACCGTCGAAGGACACGATCACGTCCCCCGGTTCCAGCCCGGCCTGGTCGGCCGCGCCGCCCGACTCGACGGCGTCCGGGTCGTCCGCGATCATCGCGCCCACGACCGTGCTCTCGTGGTCGTAGGTGACGCCGAGTTCGGCGTAGGTAGTGGACTCCTCGCCGTGGTCGACCATCCGCCCGATGACCGTCTCCGCCTCGGTGGAGGGGATCGCGAAGCCCAGGCCGATGCTGCCCACCGGCTGGTCGCCGAGCGGTCCACCGCCCATGCTGTAGATCATCGAGTTCACCCCGATGACCCGGCCCCGCATGTCGACCAGTGGTCCACCGGAGTTACCGGGGTTGATGGCCGCGTCCGTCTGGAGCGCGAAGAACTGGGTGTCGCCGCCGTCCGGGCTCACCGGCCGGTCGAGCGCGCTGATGATGCCCTGGGTGACGGTGCCCGCCAGCCCCAACGGAGCTCCGATCGCGATGACCTCGTCGCCGACGATGGCCTCCTCGGAGTCACCGAACTCCAACGGGTCGACCTCGCTGGGTTCCTCCAGCTCCAGGACCGCCAGGTCCGAGCTGGGATCGGAGCCCACCACGTCGGCGCCGCTGCTGCTGCCGTCGCTGTACTCGATGATGATCCCGTCGGCCTCCAGCTCCGAGGACACGTGGTCGTTGGTGACGACGTAGTCGCCCTCGATGACGAACCCCGAGCCACCACCGCCGATCCTCGGGTCCGCGCTGCGCAACGACACCACGCTGGGGCTGACCCGCTGGGCCACGCCCGCCACCGAGTCCGGGGCGCGCTCCGGTGCTTCGGGCGGGGGTTCGTTGATGTTCGGCCCCTGCTGTTCGGGGTGCTCGGAGGAGGGATCACCGGAGGGACCGACGAACGTGCCGATCACACCGCCCGCGCCACCCGCGACCAGGGCGACCACCAGCATGCCGCTCAAGGCCATCCAGGCGGGGATGCCGCGCTTGGGTCTGTGTGGCGCGGCGGCGGGCTGGTACGCCTGCTGCGACGCGCCCGGTGGGACGGCGAAGTGACCGGCTCCCGAGAGGCTCTGATGGTGTGTGGTGCCCTGTGCGGGCGCCTGGAAGCGCTCCTGGTACGGACCGGGGTTCGGGAAGGAACCGCCGTGACCGATGGGGCCTCCCTGGGGTGGGTGACCACCGGGGTTACCCGGCCCTGGGGGCGGTGGGTTGCCCGGAGGCGGTGGGCCGACCGGGCCCGAGGGTCGTCCCCTGTCGCCGACCGGGGGCGGGCCCTGGGGAGCGCCCTGCCCCGGGGCGGACGCCGGTGGCTCCGACGCGCCCGGCTCGGGCGGCGCGCCGTTCGGGCGGGAGATGGACTGATCCCACCCCCGGGCGGGTTCCGAACGGTCGTTCTCCTGGCTCAAGACCTGCTCCGTATGTCGCTTGGCTTTCCGCTCGGCACACAGCGCGCCGACCGGGGCGGGACCCTACACCAGCCCCAGCCGAGACAGACCTCGCTGAACCCGCGACCAGAACCCGGAGGAACCCTCCGGCCCGGGCAGCGCCGTCACCGCCGAGGAGGCCAGGTCGGCGGGTGCGTCCGCCAGCAGCGTGTAGACGAAACCGTTCGCCTGCCACATGCTCTGGTACTGACCCACGTCTCCACCGAAAATCGTCTCGTGCCCTGTTGTGACGCCCGTTCCCCCCGAACCGGTTCCGACATATCCGTTCTGATCCGCGGAGAGACGTTCCTCCCCCAGTTTCCCACGTTGCGCGAACACGGAGATCTGGGAGAGCCCGTCGGAGTAGACGGTGTGCACCACGCGGTGTTCCTCGTGGTGGGTGGACCTGGCGTCGACCAGGCGAAGGTTCCAGGTCAGGTGTTCCGGAAGCGACCAACCCTCGGACCGCAGTTCCTCGCGTTCGGCGTGATCGAGCGCGTCACCCCAGGGTTCGTCGCCCAAGGTGTCCTCCGGCCAGTCCCGGTCACCGAGTCTCAGTTCGGTGAGCCTGCTGCTGAAGGACGGCTCGCCGGCGGGGTCGTAGACGTCGCGGCCCAGGAGCAGGTCGGTCGCCTCGTCCACCCAGAACCGTCCGGCGACGGTGTCGTCGGCCCGTCTGGCCTCCACCACCTTGGCGGAGCGCCCGTCGAGTTCCTCGGGTTCGGTCTCCACAACCCGGTAGGTGTGTTCGAGCATGGCCAGGAGACTTTCGTCGAGGGTCTCCAACGCCGAGGAGGAGCGCACCACGAATGGTTGCTCCTCCGCACCCACGGGGGCCATGGCCAGGCCCTCCCCCGGTCTGCTGACCACCCGCACCGCGAGAGCCCCCTGAGGACCCCGCAGCCCGCGGACCGCCGTATAGGCCACTCTGCCGTCGGCCTCGGCGGCGTCGCGCAACACCGCCATGCCGTCGTCCCCACCTTCCGCGGGGATCTCGGACGCCTCGGGATGCGTCGCCGCGCTGCACAACAGGACGCACAACGTCACGACGAGGGAGAAGACGGCGGAGCGGGTACCTCCGCGCCTCACCGGGTCGTTTCGTTCGGGTCCGATGTTCGCTCCGACGTCCTCGGTATCCCGGCGGGCCACGCGACGACCGGGTCCGTGGTCGGGTCGACGACGGGGATCTGCCGGCTGGTCACGGCGTGTTCCACCGCGTAGTCGGACAGGCGGGGCTCGACCACCGGAGCGTTGTCCGGGTTCTCACCACCGGCGACGAACGCGCTGCCCAGCAGGGCGGTGGCCACCGCCAGGCCGGCCACGGCGTAGCGTCCACCGGAGAAGTACGGCGACCGGACCGAGCCCCCGTCCTCTGGCCGACGCACGGGGACGTACCGTTCGGGGCTGGTGCGCGGCTCGCGACGCTCCGGGGCCTTCCTGGTCGGTTCCTCGGAAAGATTCCGGGGCGGTTCCCCGGGAAAGCCTCCGAGTGGTCGGGACGAACCCAGGGGTGGGCTGGAGCCGAAAGGGCCGTCCCTCCCTGGTCCGGCCATGAGTCGGCCCATGAAGTCCAGGTCCGGTTCCGGTTCGCCGAGCCCGGTGAGGCGGCGCTTGAGCCGGCGCATCATGTCGGCCTCGAACCGGCACGGTTCGCACTTGGCCAGGTGGATGAGGGCACGTTCGTGTTCGGCGGCGCCCAGTTCCCCGTCGATGAGCGCCGAAAGACGCTCTCCGAGGTGGTCCATGCTCACTCCGCCTCCTTGCTCGCGTTCGCCTGTGCCGCCAGGGAACGTCGGTGTTCGAGGGCACGACGCAGCTGCGCCCGACCCCGGTGGATGCGGCTGCGGACGGTGCCGAGCTTGACGTCGAGCGTGGCGGCGATCTCCTCGTAGGAGAGCCCCTCGATGTCGCACAGGACGACAGGAGCACGGAACTCGGCGGGGAGTGCGTCCAACGCGCTCTGGATGTCGGCGTCGAAGTGCCGGTCGTCGTAGCGCTGGGCCGGGGAGGGCTCCCGGCCTTCGAGACGTTCGTCGGCGTTGTCGGCCAGACCCTCGAAACGGATCCGGGCCTTGCGCCGGGCCATGTCCAGGAAGAGGTTGGTGGTGATCCGGTGGAGCCACCCCTCGAAGGTTCCGGGGGTGTAGTTGGCGAGGGAGCGGAAGACCCGGATGAAGACCTCTTGGGTGAGGTCCTCGGCGTCGTGCTTGTTACCGCTGAGTCGGTACGCCAGGCGGTACACCCGGGGGGAGTGCACCCGAACGACCTCTTCCCAGCTCGGGGGTTCCCATGCCTCGAACTCGACGGCAGGGCCGGTCTCTGGCACCGCGGCTCCCTTCATCCCCGAGGCTTCATCGCGATCAACGTGTTCAACGTCGAAAGGCGCCGATTAAGTTCCCGCCGTCACGCGCGGAAGTTCGCACCCGTTCAGGCTAGTCTTTTGACCAGGAAGAGCACCTGACCGCGACCATCATTCCACGGTGAGTGACGATCCCACCGGTCAGAGCGCAGGACCGTAAGGGAAACGCAGACCGTAAGGGAAATGGGAGGCCGTCATCAGCGCTGAAGAGAGCGTCGCTCGGACCGCGTGGGTTCGGACCGAACAGGCACGGTTCGAGCAGAACGCCATGGGCGACGGCCCCCTGGCGGACGCCTACGACACGGGACTGCGCTCCGCCGCCCCGCCCGTGGACGCCGCGACCGGGGCCGCCCTGCGGTTCCTCACCGCGGCCATCGGCGCGCGCTCGGTCGTGGAGATCGGCACGGGCTGTGGAACCTCGGGCATCTGGCTGCTCCGCGGCATGGCACCGGACGGGATCCTCACCACGGTGGACGTCAACGCCGCCTACCAGGACTACGCTCGCGCCGCCTTCACGCGGGCAGGGTTCGGGGCCGGCCGCGCCCGGCTGATCCGCGGCGCGGCCCTGGAGGTGCTCCCCCGCCTCACCGACGGTGGCTACGACATGGTGTCGATCGACGCCGACCAGGCGTCCTACCCCACCTACCTCGACGAGGCCCTGCGTCTGCTCCGGCCGGGCGGCGTGGTGGTCTTCAACAACGTCATGGTCACCTCCAACGAACCCGACGGGCCGCTGCGCGTGCCCGACCAGGCGGAGGTCGCGGTGCGCGAGGTCATGCGCCGCATGCGCGAGGACGAGGAGTTCATCCCGCTCCTGATTCCGGTGGGCGAAGGCCTCCTGGCGGCCATCCGACCCTGACCTCGGCTCGATCGAAGGGTGGGCCGGGTGGTCGCGGGCGGCACGATGTCGGCGCCACCGCCGATCCCCCGACCCATGGAAAAACCCACCCGCGCACGCCTTCGCGTCGCGCAGGTGGGTTCGTGACGGCCGTGTGAGGCGAACGTCTACTTCTGGGCGAGCCAGCGCAGGAGGGTCCGGGTCGCGAAGGCGGTGCCGCCCTTGCTGAGCAGCCCGCTCTCCTGCGTCGAACGGCCCGGACCGGCGATGTCCAGGTGGGCCCAGGGCAGGCCCCCGGTGAACTCGCGCAGGAACAGCGCGGCGTCCGTGGCGCCCGCCGGGCCGAACTCCGTGCCACGCGTACCGATGTTGGCGAGGTCGGCCACCCGGGACGCGGTGGTGGGCACGTACTCCTCGGTCAGGGGCATCCGCCAGAGCGGCTCCCCCGACGCCTCGCCGGCCTCGATCAGCTCTCCGGCCACGGCGTCGTCCGTGCTGTACAGGGCGCCCATTCCGGTTCCCAACGCGACCTTGGCGGCACCCGTCAGAGTGGCCACGTCGACGATGAGGTCCGGCTCCAGTTCCGAGACGGCGTAACCCATGGCGTCGGCCAGGACCAGGCGGCCCTCGGCGTCGGAGTTGAGCACCTCGACGGTCTTGCCGGTGTAGGTGGTGAGCACGTCGCCGATGCGGGTGGCGTCGCCGGAGAAGGCGTTCTCGGCCAGCGCGAGCAGACCGGTGACCTTCACCCGGGAGCCGACCGACGCCAGGGCGGAGAGCACCGCCAGGACGATCGCCGACCCGCTCATGTCGGTCTTCATCAGCGACATGTTGGCGTTGGGCTTGAGGGACAGACCACCGGTGTCGAAGGTGATGCCCTTGCCGACCAGCACCACGTGCGCGGCGGGTCCCGCCGCGCCGGCCAGGTCCTCGGGGGTGTAGGACAGCTGCACCATGCGCGGCGGACGGGACGAACCCTGGCCGACGGCGAGGATCGCGCCGAAGCCCTCGTTCCGCAGGTCCTTCTCATCCCAGACCCGCAGGGTCAGACCCTTGGCCTCGGAGGTCTCCCGAGCCCGGGTCGCCATCCACTCGGGGTCCTTGGTCAGGGAAGGGGTGTTGATCAGGTCCCTGGCCAGGGCCGTGGCCCCGGCCAGGTGGGAGCCCAGGGCCAAGGCGTCGGTGAGGTCCTCGGTCTCGCCCACCACGTCGATCCTCGTGGGGGGACGCTGATCCTCGGGGGTTCGGGAGGTCTTCAGCGTGAACGTGTAGGAGGCGAGCAGAGCACCCTCGGCCAGCGCCGTGGCGGCCTCGGCCTGGCCGGTCGCGCCCGGCCAGGCCAGGGCGACGTGCTTCCTGCCCCGGGCGGCCCGGGCGAGGGCGGCGCCGGCCTTCCGGAGGTCGCCGGGGGTTCCCGAACCGACTCCGAGAAGGGCCAGGCGGACCAGGCCCCCGTCCCGGGTCACCGGGAACTGGGAGAACTCGCCGGATTTTCCGGTGAGTGTGTAGTGAGCGAACAGATCGGTGAGCGCGGCCGGAAGGACCGCCGCGAGTCCGCTGTCGGCGACCCCTTCTACCGGTTCCGGCCCTTCCTCACCCGCGAGAACGGGGAGGACCAACAGGTCCGCGGTGGATTCGGCGAGGGTTCCCGCCAGGGGGTGGATCTCCGTGGCGAATGGCACAGGCCGCTCACAATCGTTCGCTCATCGTGGGAGGTGTGGAACCTCGGGGGTCATCAGGGCGTTCCGGCCCAGGTGGGGGACGAATCAGGTGTCGGAACCAGCCGACGATGCCCTGTTATCCGACGACGCCTTGGAGCGCGTCCCGGAGTTCGGTCGCCTCATCGGGCGTCAACTCGACGACCAGACGGCCTCCGCCTTCGAGCGGAACCCGCATGATGATGCCGCGACCCTCCTTGGTGACCTCCATCGGCCCGTCACTGGTCCTCGGCTTCATCGCCGCCATGCCATTCCCCTTTCTAGGTGTTCCTCGCGGCCGGGGCCGACCCACAACATCGGCGCCGATCCACGTGTGTGTCTCGGCTCCGCAACCGTGGGCCGGTTCCGGGTGACTCGTGCCCGTGTGGCTTAAGGGACGTGAATCACTCTTCGCCCATTATCTCGGAGGTTGACCCCTGTGTGTGCGCCAGGCGACAGCCGGACCACCGCCGTGAGCATCAGATAACGAGGAAGCTTTAGTCACCAAGGTTATATCGGTCCTGGCCGAAACCGGATCGGACCAAGCCGGAGCGGGGGCGGAGCGAGCGCACCCCTTCCGACTTCCGTCCCGGGGCGACGACTTGGATCCGTCGCCGCGTGGGCGTCTGGAACACGGGTTCACCTGGGAACTTCACAGGTGGGTCCACACGGCTCGAACCGGCTCCATCCGCGTTCGACCGGGCCCACCCGCTGCGGGGGTTTCCCGAAACTCAGTCGAGGGTCCCGGTGGAGATCATCCGGGTCCCCTCCCTCGTGACCGAGGACCACTCGGCGTTGAGCCCCGAGTCCGCGGTCGGCCACAGGGTGAGTTCGGCCTCGTCGACGCACCTCGCGTCGGGGTCGGAGGTCTCGGTGTAGGTGTACACCAGTCGGTCACCGTCACGGGCCGACAGCTCCAGGGTCCCCGAGCAGGAGAAGGTGGTCCAGGCCGTGCTGCCGCGTTCGGCGCCTTCCTCGATCCGCACCTGGGCGTCCCATTCGGCGACCGGGTCGCCCTCGGTGTTCACCTGGCTCATCAGACCCGACCAGGATCCGACGAACTCGTCGGGGTCGGAGGTGGCCGTGACCGGTGCCTGCTCCGAGTCGTCCAGGTAGACCCAGGCGGCGGTGGCGCCACCGGCCACCAGCAGGAGCACGATGGCCGTGATCCCTACCCGGGTGAGTCGCCGTCGACGCTTACCGTTGTGCCGAGTCGAACGGGGTGGGGGCCACAGGGCCAGTTGGCGCACCGGGGTGGCGGAATCCTCGGGCTCTTCGTCCGCGCCCGCCTTGAGTTCGGCAGTTGTGTCCATCCTCGCCATCCTCACGACGATCCGTCCGCTCCGACGGAGCGGGGGGTACGCATGTACAGCGAACGAGAATAGAGCACCCGAACGCTCGGGAAAGGGCCATGAGGGACGGATCCGGTGTGATGCACGACATAGACACCCGAGGGATTCCGGCATGACCGGAAGGGGCGGTGGGAGCCTGGCCTTAGTCGATGGCGCCTACTCGCGATCCGTTCGACCCCGATCCTTCCCCTCACCGCCACCGACGGTGACGTCGTCTCCCTGAGGCGCGTACGCCTCCGGGTTCGGGGTCACCCCCACCTCCTCGGCACCGGTGTCCGCGCCGCCGTCCGTGGCGCCATCCATCTGGGCGCTCTCTCCGGACGGGGTGTCACCGGGCAGGTACGAGCCGAAGCTCGGGCCGGTGCCCCGGGGCACGTATGACGGGTCCAGGCGCGCCAGCCGCCACTCCAGGTCCTCGATCCGCTCCTCGCGCTCGCGCAGTGTCGCGGTCAGCCGCAACAGCAGCGCGTCGACCGCGCGCACGTGGTAGCCCCACAGCGCCAACGGCAGGAGCAACCCACCGAGGTCGCGGGAGCCCACGGGCCCGTCCTCGGGAAGGTCGAGCGGGGGGAAGTCGGCCTCGAACCGGGCGAGCTGCCCGCCCTTGCCGAGTACGACGAAGACCACGCCGACGAGAACGGCGAGCGCGGCGACGGCCACCAGGATCATGATGAAGTAGGGCACGGTTCCGATCGTGCCACATGGCCCGCCGCCCCGGGAGTGGTGCGCCGTGGGAGACTCGCCAGGTGCCCAACGAGCCTTTCCGAGTCCTGACTCCCGACGCCCTCACCACCCTGGATACCGACGACCGCGCCACGGACGACACGGTGGTCGACACCGGGCATCGGCCTCCGACCGCACTGGTCGCGGAACTGGTCGACGCCGGCCACACGGTCCGGGTGCGTTGTGACCCCGCGCCCGGGCACGAGCCGCCCACACCCGGGTCCGCGCCCGCGCACACGGGAACGGTGCCGGTGGACGTCGCGGAGGAGGTCGCCCTGGCCTCCTCCTACGCCTGGGCCGGGGCGCGGGTGTTCGTCACGCGGTACCCGGAACGGGTCCGGCGCGCGCTGGACATGATCGCCTCGATCCGGGGCGAGCGTCCGCCCGCCGCCGTGCGCCGTGGTCTGGCCTGAGTCGGCTCAGGCGCTGGGACCGGGTTCGGTCCTCTCGAACTTGTTCTCCAGGTGCACGTGGGCCTGGCGGATGGTCTCGACCACGTCGTCGGGATCATCGGTCACGTGCAGCAGGTCCATGTCCTGCGGGGAGATCAGGTTGTGCTTGAGCAGGCTCGACTCGACCCACTCGCGCAGACCGCCCCAGAACTCGGTGCCCACCAGGATCACGGGGAAACGGGTCACCTTCCTGGTCTGCACCAGGGTGATGGCCTCGAAGAGCTCGTCCAGGGTGCCGAACCCACCCGGCATCACCACGAAGGCCTGCGCGTACTTCACGAACATCAACTTGCGGACGAAGAAGTACCGGAAGGTGACACCCACGTCGACGTACTCGTTGAGGGACTGTTCGAAGGGCAGCTCGATACCGAGCCCCACGGACATCCCGCCCGCCTGCTGGGCGCCCTTGTTGGCCGCCTCCATCATGCCGGGCCCACCACCGGTGATGGTGGCGTAGCCCGCTTCGGCGAGCTTGGCCCCCATCTGGACACCCAGCTCGTAGTACTCGGTTCCCGGCTGGATCCGGGCGGACCCGAAGACGCTCACCGCGGAGGGCAACTCGGCCAGCAGCCCGAAACCCTCCACGAACTCCGACTGGATGCGCAGGACCCGCCAGGGGTCGGTGTGCACCCAGTCGGAGGGACCCCTGCGGTCGAGCAGGCGCTGGTCTGTGGTGGTGTCGGGGATGGCGCGGCCGCGGTAGGTGAGCGGACCGGCTCGCCTCACGTTCTCTTCTTCCGTCATGTTCGTAAAGCTATCCGCCCAGGACCGCCTCACACTTGAACCACACGTGACCGATCGGTGGCCAGTGGTGGCCGATCCGGTTCCCACCTGCGATGACGCGCCTTCCAAAAGAGGTCAACGACGGCCGGTGAGCCAGCCCACCATGCGCTCCTCCGCCTCACGGATCTGCGAGATCTTCGCGTACTCGTCGCGGGTGTGCGCCAGCATCGGGTCGCCGGGACCGTAGTTGACGGCGGGGACGCCCAACTCGGAGAAGCGGGAGACGTCCGTCCACCCGAACTTGGCGCGGGCCCGTCCCTCTCCCACCGCGGTGACGAAGGCGGCCGCCGAGGGGTCGTCCAGGCCGGGGCGGGCCGGGGCCGCGGAGTCGGTCACGGTCACCTCGAAACCGGTGAACACCTCGCGCAGGTGCGCCTCGGCGTCGGCCGGGGAGAGGTCGGGGGCGTAGCGGTAGTTGACGCGGACCACGCACTCGTCCGGGATGACGTTGCCGGCGACGCCGCCCTCCACGGAAACCGCGTTGAGGCCCTCTCGGAAGGTCAGCCCCTCCACCTCGGGCTGTCGCGGCGTGTAGGCGCGCAGCACGTCGAGGATCTCGCCGGCCTTGTGGATGGCGTTCTCGCCCATCCAGGAGCGGGCGCTGTGGGCGCGCTTGCCGGTGGTCTTGACGTCGACGCGCATGGTGCCCTGGCAACCGCCCTCGATGACACCGTCGGTGGGCTCCATGAGGATGGCGAAGTCACCGTGCAGCGACGCGGGGTCGTTGCGGCTCAGCCGGAGCAGGCCGTTCTGGGAGGCGTCGACCTCCTCGTTGTCGTAGAAGACGTAGGTGACGTCGTGCACCGGCTCGGGCACCAGGGCGGCGAGTTTGAGCTGGACGGCCACGCCCGACTTCATGTCGGTGGTGCCACAGCCATAGAGGCGGTCGCCGTCCACGTGCGAGGGCACGTTGTCGGCGATCGGCACGGTGTCGAGGTGACCGGCGATCACGATCCGGCGCTCGCGGCCCAGGTCGGTGCGGGCGACGACCGCGTCGCCGTCACGGGTGACGGTCAGGTGGGGCAGCGCGGACAGGGCGCTCTCGACCGCGTCGGCGAGGGCCTTCTCGTCACCGCTCTCGGAACGGGTGTCCACGAGGGCGGCGGTCAGGTCCGCCACGTCCGAGGTCAGGTCCAGCATGGTGTCGCCCCGTTTCAGGTGTGCTTCGCGAGTGGAGTGAAGGGTCCGTCGCCACCCTAGAACAGGAGACGCCCCTCCCGGATACCGGAAGGGGCGTCTTACTTCTTCGAACCCGGAGCCGCTAGGCGTTGACGCCGTGCTCGCGCAGGAGGTCGTTCAGGGCGAGCTTGTCGTGCTCCTGCCCCTCCTCCAGACGCTTGAGCACCAGCAGCACCGGCATGCCGAAGTCGCCGCCGGGGAAGCTCTTGGTGCGGTTGGCGGTGACGCACACCGACCAGGCCGGGGCCTCGCCCCGGGGCAGCTCCTCGCCCGTCTCGGCGTCGAAGACGCGCGTGGACGAGGTGAGGATGGTGCCGGCGCCGAGCTTGGCGCCCTTACGAACGCGCGCGCCCTCGACGACCATGCTGCGCGAGCCGAGGAAGGCCTCGTCCTCGATGATGACCGGGGAGGCCTGCGGCGGCTCCAGGACGCCGCCGACGCCGACGCCACCGGACAGGTGGACGTTCTCGCCGACCTGGGCGCAGGAACCGACCGTGGCCCAGGTGTCGACCATGGTGCCGGAGCCCACGTAGGCGCCGATGTTGGTGAAGGACGGCATGAGGACCACGCCGGGGGCCAGGAAGGAACCCCAGCGGGCGATCGCGCCGGGGACGACGCGGACACCGTCGAAGCGGGTCTTCAGCGGCACGCGGTCGTGGTGGTAGAAGTCGCCGACCAGCGACTCCTTCATGTCCAGGACCTTGAAGCCCAGGAGGATGGAGCGCTTGGCGCGCTCGTCGACCACCACGTCGTCCGTGGCGGGGTCGACGAAGGCCACGCGGGCCTTGCCCTCGTCGAGCTGGTCGATGGCGCCGGTGATGATCTCACGCGCCTCGGTGTGGCCGGGGGTCAGTTCGGAGCGCTGCTCCCAGAGTTCGTCGATCTGGTCGGGCAGCGGACTGGTGTACGAGCTGGTCATGTGAACACACGTTAGTCGCTCGATGAGGGCGCGGGGCATGCGGCCCGCCCGCCCACGCTGAGCGGTTGGCCACTCCCGCGAACCGATTCCCCCGGGTTTCACGGATGCGCTTCCACGCGCCTACTAGAATGCGCGCAGGCACGCCGATCACCCTTCCTGATGGACCCCCGGCGGCCCGGCGCACGGCCCCGTCCCCGCCTTCGCGCGGGAACGCCCATGTGCGTCCCACCCGTCCCCGACCCTTGGTTCGCCCGTGCCCAGTAAGCGCAGGAAGTTCTCCGCGTTCGCCAAGATTCTGCTCGCCCTGACCCTCGTATGCGGTCTGCTCGTCGGTGGGGCCTACTACGTGCTGACCACGTTCGAGCCCCTGGACACCCAGGAGCCCCCGGAACCAGGGTGCCGCCTGGACCTGTCGAACGGACGGTTCGACATGGAGCACGAGCAGGCCCAGAACGCGGCCACCGTCGGCGGGGTGGCCTTCAGCCGGGACCTGCCGACCCAGGCGGTGACGATCGCCTACGCGACCGTGTGGCAGGAGTCGCGCTTCTACAACATCGAGTACGGCGACCGGGACTCGCTGGGGCTCTTCCAGCAGCGCCCCTCCCAGGAGTGGGGAGACCCGGAGGAGGTCATGGACCCGGTGTACTCCAGCCGGGCGTTCTACGACGAGCTGACCGAGGTCCACAACTGGGAGAGGATGCCGGTCTACGAGGCCGCCCAGCAGGTGCAGCACAGCGCCGACGGGTTCGCCTACGACCAGCATGAGGCGCTGTCGGAACGGATGGCGGTGACCCTGGGCGGTGAGAACGGCGGCCAGGTGACCTGCTGGTTCGACCAGGAGACCGTGGAGTCCCTGCAGAGCGACGAAGCCGACGCCACCGGCGCGCAGGAGGCCATGGCGGAGGTGTTCGGCACCGATCCCGCCGAGCTGCCCCCGCAGGAGGAGCCGGCCCACGGTGACCTGGGTTGGGCGATGGCCATGTGGGCCGTGGTGCACGCCGAGGAGTACGGCTTGAGCTCGGTGACCTACGAGGACATGCGTTGGCAGGCCTCCGACGGCCTGAACGACGGCCAGGTCTGGACCGAGGTGGACGACGACACCGGCGGCCGCGTGGTCCTCCGTTAGGTCCGCCAGGTGCCCGCTCGCGGTGCCGGTCTCGACTTCGGGACGGGCGCCGCGAGCGGGAACACCGGAGGTTACTCGGCCAGGCGTTGGACCGCTGCCTTGACGCGGTCGTCGGTCGCGGTGAAGGCCACCCGTACGTGGCGCTCGCCCGTCGGGCCGTAGAAGGCTCCCGGGGCGACCAGCAGGCCGCGTTCGGCCAGGGCTCCCACGGCGCCCCAGGCGTCGTGGTCCGGGTGGCTCGCCCACAGGTACAGGCCCGCTTCGGAGTGCTCGATCCGCCACCCGGCGCCCTCGAAGGCATCGCGCAGCAAGGTGCGGCGGGCGCGGTAGCGCTCCTTCTGCTCGGTGGCGTGGTCGTCGTCGTCCAGGGCGGCCTTCATGGCGGCCTGGACCGGGGCGGGCACGATCATTCCGGCGTGCTTGCGCACCGCGAGCAGCTCCGAGACCAGCGCGGGGTCGCCCGCGACGAAACCGGCGCGGTAGCCGGCCAGGTTGGAGCGCTTGGACATCGAGTGCACGGCCAGCAGGTTCTCGTGCGAGTCGCCACAAACGTCGGGGTGCAGGATCGACACCGGTTCGGCGTCGTCCCAGCCCAGGTCGAGGTAGCACTCGTCGGAGGCGACGATGGCGCCGCGCTCGCGGGCCCAGTCCACCACCTTGCGCAGGTGGTCCTTGCCCAGCACCCGACCGGTCGGGTTGGCGGGCGAGTTCACCCACACCAGCCTCACCGGCGCGGGCCCCAGGGCGGCGAGCCCGTCGGTGGCCATCGGGGTCGCGCCGGCCATCCGGACGCCCACGTCGTAGGTGGGGTAGGCCAGTTCGGGCAGCACCACCGTGTCGCCCGGCCCCAGACCGAGCAGGGTGGGCAGCCAGGCCACGAGTTCCTTGGAACCGACGGTGGGCAGCACCGCGCCGTCGGCCACGCGCACCCCGTGACGGCGCTCCAACCACCCCTGGATCGCGGCGCGCAGTTCGGGGGTGCCCCACGTCAGCGGGTAACCGGGCGAGTTGGCCGCGGCGGCGAGCGCCTCGCGCAGGCTCACCGGGACCGGGTCGACCGGGGTGCCGACGGACAGGTCGACGATGCCGTCGGGGTGGGCCGCCGCCGTCTTCTTGAACGGCGTCAGCCGGTCCCAGGGAAAGGTGGGAAGCCGGTCGGTCACCGGTCGCCGTTCACCCATCGGGGCACTCTCCATCCTGTTCGTGGTCCTTACACAACAGCGTCGCGCCGGCCCCCGGCGGGGGCCGGCGCGACACGTCACGTTCTCGTGGGCCTTATCGCCACGCGACCTCTGCGCCAAGGGGAAGCCGTGGCTGTGTGCGGCTACTCCGCTTGGGGAGGCAGCTTGGCGATGATCGGGTGGTCGCGGTCGATCTTGCCGACCTTGGAAGCACCCCCCGGGGAACCCAGGTCGTCGAAGAAATCGACGTTGGCCTTGTAGTACTCCGACCACTGCTCGGGCAGGTCGTCCTCGTAGTAGATGGCCTCGACGGGGCACACCGGCTCACACGCACCGCAGTCCACGCACTCGTCCGGGTGGATGTAGAGCATGCGGTCACCCTCGTAGATGCAGTCCACGGGGCACTCGTCAATGCACGCCTTGTCCAGCACATCAACACAGGGCTGCGCGATGACGTAGGTCACGTCGTACTCCTTGTCTCACCCCCGCTTGCCCACGGGGGAGGCGGGACTCCAGAGCCTCCCAGGGAAACGGACGACGTGCGGGCGTCACCGGATCCGTGGGGCTCTGCAAGCTATTGGCACAGATGTCGTTCTCTTAGTATGGCGCTGGAGAACAGCCAGCGCACACTCGGGGGCCCGGATTCATGCACTTGCGCGGACGACTGGTCCACAGAATCACCCATGCCGACGTCGGTCGGCGTGTCTCACTGCGAATCATCCTCCCCGAAGGCGGCTTCACCGATATCGTCGGAGTCGTGGAGTCTTGGGCCGAAGGTGTTCTCACCCTACGTCGCCGAGACGACTCGACGGTGGAGGTCGCCGAACACGACATCGCCGCCAGTCGTGTCGTTCCCCCCGTACCCCCAAGACGGCGCGGCAAGCGCCCCTAGACCCCACACGCAGGCATTCTTCGCCTCTTCCAGGGTAGAAGAGACTCAGCCCCGACGGCGGTTCCCCCCGACCGCGCCCTCGGGCCGACAACGATGCATCGCGCCCGTCCGTCCCGGTCCCCGGACGGACGGGCACAAGGCACGCGGGGAGGTGGTGCCCAAGATGAGGGAGGCAGTCGCGTCCGCCCTCGCCGAACTGTCCCGGCGAGACGAGCGGGCCTCCGACATGGCCCGTCTGGCACTGGACACTCTCGCTCCCGAGCAGGACCTGCAACGACTCAACCAGCACATCGTCCAGCGGTTCTGCTGGTACGAACTGCCCGTCCGCTTCCAGAACTCCCCCGACGACCAGTTGTTCGCGGTGCGCTCCCTGGGTCACCTGTTCCAGCTGTTGCAGCTGTACCGCTACGCCAACGTGTGCTCCTCCCCCGAGACCACCACCCTGCTCAAGCTGTACGAGAAGGACCACACCGCCGGACTGGCCATGTTCGAACGGCTCATGTGGGAGTCCGGGGTGGAACCCCCCGACCTGCCGGAGCTGACCTGGGGCACCGCCGTGGGCGACGTGGAGCTGAGCGCGCGCAGGGAGACCGCGGCCGCCCTCGAACTGGCGATCTCACTGGGCGACATCCGGCCGGGCAAACGCGGCTGGCGGCCCGCCCAGGAGAGGTTCGCGCGTTCCTTCCTCACCAACCCGGACCATCGTGGTCTCAGCCGGCTGGACCGGGTTCGGGAGGAACGGGTTCGCGCCTGGTTGTCCTCCTCGGCCCATCCACACCGGCAACGGTTGTGGCCGCTGGTGGGCCAGATCATCGCGGGCGCGGACGTGCCGCGTGACGTGGAGTCCGCCATGGCCCCGCTGTGTCGGCTGCTCGACCTGGCCTCGGAAGGGATCGCCCTCACTCAGATCGGCTACATCTCCCCGAGCGTGGTGCGGGCCCTGTGCGAGGAGTTCGGTTGGCACGGCTCCCCGAATCCACCGCGCAGTGAGACCGACGCGACCCAGATCATCGCCTTGCACCAGGTGCTGCGCTCCATGCGCGCCGTGCGCCGTTCGGGGCGCCGACTCGAACTGACCCGGCGGGGCCAGCGACTTCGGGAGGACCCCGAATCTCTGTGGCAGGCCGCGACCGAGACCCTGTGCCGCACCGGCGGCATCCAACAGGCCTCCGCCGAGACCCTCCTGGGCATCCTGTTGACCCGCTCACCCCAGGGGCTGGGTTCGCACGCCCGGCGTGGTGACTCGGACGCCGAGTCCGCCGAGCGGGTGCTCATCGAGTCCGGGTGGCGTCCGGTGGAACCCCCGGTGCCCGCCGGCAGACACGCCGCGGCGCACCGTCGGGCCGCCGAGACGGCATCGGACCAGGTACGCGCCATGGTGATGGCGGTGGGGTGGTTGTTGGAGGCGCTGGGGCTGGTCGTGGGCGACGAGAACGTGGGGCGTCGGGAGCTCACCCCCGTGGGCCGGGCGTTCGCGATCGCCTGTCTGCACAAGTCCGCCGTGGCTCCGCGCGCGGTGGTCTGAGGCCGTCCTTCGGGTGTCCTTCGGGATACGGCACCCGCTGCTCGGGGGCCCCGAACAGGCCCTAACCTGGAGCGCGAACCACCCGCGACCAGCAGGAGCATCATGCCCACGCCCGAACCGCCCCACAAGGCGGAACCCGACGACGCGACCGTGACCGGCACCGATGGCGAAGGCCCCGGTGACCAGGCACGCGCCGCGGACCCGTGGGAGCAGATGCCCGAGGACGCCCTGAACCGTGCCGGGGTCGGTGTGGACGGTTCGGCGGAGACCGAGGTGACCGAAGAGACCGGGGAGGCCGCGCGCTCCGAGGAGTCCGAGGCCACGGGCTCCAAGGACGACGAGAAGGCTCCCGCCGCACCGAGCCGGGCGGACTTCATGCCCAGCCCGCTGTTCGTCCTGGTGCTGGGCCTGGCAGGGTTCGCGGGTTGGCTGTCCTGGCGCGCCATCGAACTGGAATGGGCCGCGGAGGGCACCGCGGTCACCCCGCTCATCCCGCCGCTGCTCATCCTGCTGGGCTGGATCGTGTCGGTGGCGGTGCACGAGTTCGGGCACGCCCTGGCCGCCTACCTGTCCGGTGACCGTTCCCTGCGCGGCTCCGCCTACCTGCGGTTGAACCCGTTCGGATACCGGCAGGCCTTCGGCGGGCTGGTCCTGCCCGTGGCCTACCTGGGTCTGGGCGGCTTCGGTCTGAACGGCCCGCCCACCTACGTGGACTGGGACGCCATCCCGAGCCGGGGTCGCCGCGTCATGGTGGCGTTGGCCGGCCCCCTGACGAGCCTGGCGCTGTCGGCCGTGCTCGCGCTCACCGTCACACTGCTGGTGCCGGCCGGGCAGGACAGCGTCAACTGGGCGATCTCCTCACTGGCCTTCCTGTCCTTCGCCAACATGACCAGTGCCCTGGTGAACCTGCTGCCGATCCCCGGTCTGGACGGCTATCACGTCCTGGCGGCCTTCCGAGGCGCCAAGTGGACCGGGTTCGTGGTGGCCAACGGGCTGTTCTGCTCGATCGCCGTGTTCGCCGTGTTGTGGCTGCCGGGGATCCGGGACCTGTTCGACACCCTCATCTACACGATGTTCGAGCAGATCCTGCCCAACCCGACCATCCCCGGGATGATGTTCCACGGCAAGCTGCTGCTGCAGTTCTGGGCCTGACCGGCCCACCGGGCGGCGCTCCCGCTCCTTCGCGGTCGCTCAGTCCTTCGATCCACCCTTGGGCGGGTCGAAGGGGCTGTCGGGCGTCCCTGGCCTCATGTCCGGCGGTGTCAGGTTGACCCTGCCACTCGCCGTGGTCGTCCCCCGAGCGGCGGTCTGCTTCTCCCAGGGGATCGGCCCGGGCAGGGTGACGCTGCGCATCACCGCGGCGGCCAGGGCGATCATGGATCCGAACAGGTACACGTAGTTGACCAGCGCGGCGGAGAACACGATGTCCCCGCCCGGAAGGTAGCCGATCATGCCCAGCAGGGACAGGACGTAGCCGACCGCGAACCCGGTGGCGCCGGACTGGCGTCGGCTGCCCCACGCCGCCAGCCTGGTGAGGGTGTACAGCAGCACCAGGAAGACCACCACCCCGACGACGGCCCCGGCCTGGACGGGGAGGCCGAGCGGCCAGTGGTGAGAGAACCAGGACAGCCCGAACCCGGACAGCACCCCCACCGCCGCCCCGGTCGGAAGCAGGACGAGGAACGACAGGACGGTCATCGCCGAGGACAGGATGGCGGGCGGCCGGCTCCGGGGCCCCGCGACGGATTCAGGTGTGGTCACGAAAGACGAGAGTAGGCGTTCCCCGACCGTGGACGTGGCCGGGGGGCCGGGAGCGGGCCGTCACAGTCCGGCGAACAGGTCACTCTCGTAACCGTCGACGTCGGCTTTGGGCGGCGGCCCCATCAACAGCGTGAAGTGCTCGACCGCGTCGATCTCCTGGGCGATGTCGTTGGACAGCGCGAACCGTTCCCCGTCCACGGTGATCTGGGTGACGTGCGCGCGCATCGCCAGGGTCTTGGCCGCCCAGTGGTCGGTGGCGTCGATCCTGGTGGTGACGATCGAGTCGGGGGTGCCTCGGGCGATGTCGGAGACCTCGCGGGGCGGGGTGAAGGGCCCGACCTCCTCGTTCAGTCGAGCGATGGACTCCTCGATCCGCGAGATCGGCTGTGCGACGGCGTAGAGCTTGTCGACCTTCCAAGGCGTGCCCGGCAGGGCCCGTTCGTTGGCCCTGGCACAGGCTCGGCGGGTGACCCGGTGGGCCTGGACGTGGTCGGGGTGCCCGTAACCGCCATGCTCGTCGTAGGAGACCAGGACGTGCGGGCGCACCTCACGGATGATCTCGGCGAGCAGTCCGGCCGCCTCCTCCACGTCGGCGCCCCAGAAGGCCTTGGGGTGTTCGTTGGTGGGACCGCCCATCATTCCGGAGTCCCGGTAGTGTCCGGGACCGCCGAGGAACCGGTGGTCGCGTACGCCCAGAGCCACGCACGCCTTGCCGAGCTCACCGATCCGGTACTCCCCGAGCGTGTCGTCGCGTTCGGAGGTCAGGTGGTCGAGCTCGGGCGGGATCACCTCGCCCTCCTCACCCAGGGTGCAGGTCACCAGGGTGACGTCGACCCCTTCCGCCGCGTACTTCGCCAACGTCGCCCCCGTGACGATGCTCTCGTCGTCGGGGTGCGCGTGGACCATCATCAGTCGCCTGTCGCTCACATGCGGAACGATACCGTCCAGATGGGGTTCTTTCCCATGGAACACCCAGATCAGGGCAGGTCGATCGACATTCGGAGCGCCCGGTGGATGCGATGGGACACAATCGGCCTATGAGCTTTCCTCGCCAACAGGCCCGGACCCAACGCTTCACGATCGGGGTCCCCCGTAACTTCCAGGTCTCCCCGCAGGGCGACCGCGTCACCTTCCTGCGCGGCCGGCACGGCACGGACAAGGCGACCTGTCTGTGGCAGTACCTGCCCGAGACCGGGACCTCGACGGTCCTGGCCGACCCCACCGCGCTCGGCGCCGACGACGAGAACCTTCCTCCCGAGGAGCGCGCCCGCAGGGAGCGGATGCGCGAACACGGTGGCGGCATCGTGTCGTACACGGTGGACGACGCCTTCACCCGCGCGGTCTTCACCCTGTCCGGCCGGGTGTTCTACGTGGACCTGGTCGGTGACGACGCCGCCCCGCGTGAGCTCCCCGTCGTCACCCCCGCGGTGGATCCCCGGATCAGCCCCGCGGGCGAACGGGTCGCGTACGTGCACAAGGGCGCGGTCCGGGTGATCGACATCGTCGACAACGGCGACGAGGACCGCGACCGCGTGCTGGTGGAACCGGATGGCGAACACGTCACCTGGGGTCTGGCCGACCTCGTCTCCGCCGAGGAGATGAACCGGATGCGGGGCTTTTGGTGGTCGCCCGACGGCGCCTCCCTGGCCGTGAGCCGGGTCGACGAGTCCGAGGTGAATCGCTGGTTCGTCGGCGACCCCAACCGGCCCGACCAGGAGTCACAGCCGCTGCGCTACCCGGCGGCCGGCACCGCCAACCCGGACGTTCGCCTGGCCGTGATCGGGGTGCCCTCCCCCGTCGCCTACCGACGCGACGGCCGCCCCGAGCCCACGCCGATCGAGTGGGACCGCGAAGAACTGCCGTACCTGCCCACCGTGGGCTGGACCAGCGGACCGGACGGCAACGCCACCCTGGTGTTCACCGCCCAGAGCCGGGACCAGCGAACCCTCGCCCTCTTCAGCGCCGACCCGGCGACCGGCCTGGTCTCGCGCATCCGCACCGAGGGCGACGGCGTGTGGGTGGAGATCATGCCGGGCGTTCCGGACTTCACCGCCTCCGGTGCGTTGGTGTGGATCGGTCGGGAGAACGGCACCGGCGAGCGCCGAGTGTACGTGGGCGACAAGGCGATCAGCGGCGACTCCTACGTCCGCGCCGTGGTGGGCGTGGACGGCGACCGGGTGCTGTTCGCCGCCTCTCCCGCCGGCCGCCCCGGGGACCAGTCGTTGTGGCTGGCCGACACCCGTCAGGGCACGTGCGCACCGGTGGAGCTGCCCGAGGGCGCCGACGACGGCCACGGTGGTCTGCGTGCCGGTCGGCTGCGCGGCGACACCCTCGTGCTGCAGCACAGGTCGATGGACTTCACCGGGGTACGGACCTTCGTGGTGCGGGGCGCGAGCACCGAGACCCGCCGAACCCACGGGGAGATCGAGAGCGTCGCCGAGGTCCCGGACCTGCCGGAGCCGCGCGTGACCACCTGGCTCGCCGGGGAACGGAAGATCCCCACGGCGTTGGTCCTGCCGTCCTGGTACCGCGAGGGTGAGGCGCCGCTGCCGGTGCTGATGGCCCCCTACGGCGGTCCGCACGCGCAGCGGGTGCTCAACGCCCGTGGCGCCTACCTGTCCTCGCAGTGGTTCGCCGAGCAGGGCTTCGCCGTGCTCATCGCGGACGGCCGTGGCACCCCGGGCGTGGGTGTGGAGTGGGAGCAGGCGGTCCACCACGACCTCGCCGATCCGGTGTTGGCCGACCAGGTCGAGGCGTTGGAGGACGCCGCCCGACGGTTCGACCACCTGGACACCTCCCGGGTGGGCATCCACGGCTGGTCTTTCGGCGGTTACCTGGCGGCGCTGGCCGTACTGCGCCGCCCGGACGTGTTCCACGCGGCGGTGGCGGGCGCCCCGGTGATCGACTGGACCCTGTACGACACCCACTACACCGAGCGCTACCTGGGCCTGCCGCAGGAACAGGAGGAGGTGTACGCGGGTTCGTCATTGCTCTCGGACGCCGCGAAGCTGGAACGTCCGTTGATGCTCGTCCACGGACTCATCGACGACAACGTGGTGTTCGCGCACACCCAGCGGATGTCGGAGGCGCTGTTGGCCGCGGGCCGCCCGCACACGGTGCTGCCGCTGGCCGGGGTGACGCACAGCCCTGCGGACCCGGTGACGGCGGAGAACCTGCTGTTGCTCCAGGTGGACTTCCTCAAGGAGAACCTCAAGGGCGACCGGGGGGCGTAACCCTCGAAACGTCCGAAGCGGGCCCCGGCGCCGGTGAACGCGTCGGGACCCGCTTGCGGTGGGGTGTCGACCGCCCCCTATGAGATCTCGTGCTCTTCCGGGTACTCGATCTCGACCGGCTGATCGAAGCGGTAGAACCGCACCGTGCGGGTGAGGGCCAGCATCTCCTCCGAGTTCCGCGTGGGTTCGTCGGCCTCCGCCTCCACGTAGTAGCCCATCGGATACCCCTCGTCGGAGACCCAGATCTCGAATTCCGTCTCCAACATCATGAGGTTCTCGAAGTGGTCGAACTCGTGGACGACGGTGCCGGTGTAGTGGTGCCCCTCCCGACCGAACTCCGCACCCCCCGGGTCCAACCGTTCCAGCAGGTCGTGCTGCACGAAACTATCGGGGACGTCGTGCTCGTCCGTAGCGGAGCGGCCCGTGTACGCGATCTCCGTCTCCTGGTCCAGGATCTCCTCGAAAAGGTTCAACTGGTTCGCCCATTCGGCGTGAAGGTCGGCTTCGACCTCGCTGGGGCCGGGCGCCACCCTGCTGTAGTGGCGTTCGATCGGATCGCCGAACGAGATCCCGTTTCGAATGTCCGAGAAGTAGATGCGATCGTCCAGGTCCTCGCCACCGGCGAGGACACCGGACCCGCCCGGTCCCAGGAGCCCGCCCTCCAACATCAAGCGCTCGGGTTCCCGCGTGTACATGTGGTAGCTCGTGCGCATGGGTCCCGCGTCGTTGTGGGTGGGCAGTCGATAACCGGTGAAGCTGTCGGCCTCCAGCGCGAGGGTGAAGGCCTCGGCCAGCACGGCCTCGCCGTCCTCCGGGTCCGCTTCGACGGCGAGGGTGTTCTCCTCCTCGGCGACCACCGTCTCCTCGACCGGTTCCTCGTCCCGGAGGTACCAGGCTCCGGCCGCCGCGCCCGTTCCGACCAGCGTCAACGTACCCAGAACGGCCATGATCCCCTTGACGCCCGACAGGGCACCGAGCATCCCGCCGCCACCCGCGGCTCCACCACCTACGGCCCCACCCGCGGCCATCCCCGAAGCGGTGCCCGCCGCGCCCGAGCCCAGCGCCCCCGAGCCCACCGTTCCCGTGCCGACCGCGCCCAGACCCACCGCCGAGGCGGTTCCCAGCGCGACCGCCCAGCGGGAGGGATCGTGTCCGGCCATGTCCACACCGCGCCAGTAGTCGGCCAGCATCGCGCGCAGTACCCGCTGTGTACGGGCGCGGTCGGGGGCCGGGGCCGTCCCGGCGTCGACGTTCTCGACCTCCATGACGGGCAGTAGCGCTGCCAAGAGGTCGACGGCGGCGGGCCGTTCCAGTGGGGCCACCGACAGGGCCCCCTCCACCAGGGGGAGCAGGCCCTCGGGCACCCCTTCGATGTCGTGGTCGCCCGCCTTGACCCGTTCGGCCAGTTCCGCCGGACTCCCCTTGCCGAAAGGGCTCCGGCCGGTGGCGGCCAGGGCCACCAGACCGCCCCAGGCGAACACGTCCGCGGCCGGATCGGCGACGGCACCGGCGTAACGTTCGGGCGCCGTCCAGCCGGGGGTCCCGTAGGAGGCCGACGCGTCCTGTCCTGGGTCGGTGCCGATCTCGATCGCGATCCCGAAGTCCACGATCTTGGGCCCGTCCGGGGCCAGGATCACGTTGCCCGGCTTGATGTCGCGGTGCGCGATCCCCGCCGCGTGCAGTGCGGCCAGCCCTTCGGCCGTGCCCAGGGCGAACGTGCGCAGCATGTCTGCGGGCAGGGGGCCGAACTCGCGCACGTGACGGCGCAGGTCCCGGCCGGGCACGTAGTCGAAGGCCAACCACGGCACCGGTGCCGTCGGGTCGGCTCCGTGGACGCGAGCGGTACTGATCCCGTCGGCGCGGCGCAGCATCTGGACCTCGCGGGCGAACGCCTCCCGGTGTCCGGGCCGGTCCGCGTACTTCGCGTGGACGGTCTTGAGCGCGATACAGCGGTCCTCGGAATCCAGCCCCGCGTACACCACTCCCATTCCGCCGGCTCCGATCCGGCCCACCAACCGGTAGCGGCCGATCAGAGGGGGGTCGGTCTCGGTCAGCGGGTCGAGGCCGGGTGGAAGGCCCTTTGGGTGCTCTGGCGGGTGGTCCGGCCCCACGGCGGGAACGTGGTGCGGCCCAGGGGTGGGCTCCTCGGCGGGGGTGGGGGATGTGCTCATCGTTTCCTTTCACGGTGACGGGGCCGACGCGGAAGTCGCGTTCACACCGTGTGCCGCCGGGTTCGGTCAGAAGACGGGGCGTTCGGGCAGGATCTCCGACTCCTCGGGGATGTGGACGTCGCGGGGCTCGTGGAACGTGTAGTCCCGCACCTGGCTGACGGCCACCTCTTCGTGCTCGGGATTCTCCGGGACACTGACGCTGGAACCGGCGAAGCGCAGCGGGTAACCCTCGTCGTCGATCCACAGGTCGAAGTTCATGGGACGTCCCTCTGTGCCTTCCTCCTCGCCCCACCGGGCGACCTGTTCGGTGACGGTGCCGCTGTAGTGGTGGCCCTCGGCGTCCTCGAACTCCAGGCCCGCGCTGACCCCACCATCGGTGAACTCCTGCTCGTAGGGGACGCGGTCGCGGCCCTGGTACTCGATCTCGGCGTCCGGCTCCAGGATCCACTCCAGCCCCCAGCCGAGTTCCTCCTCAAGGTCTTGGTCCTCCCCGGAGTTCCCCTCCTGCCGGTAGTACCGGGGGGACTGGGCGCCGCTCTCACTGATGGTGATCAGGGCGAAAACCTGTTCCTCCAGGTCGTCGCCGTGGCGCAGGTCGATGCGGACCCCGGCGAGGTCGTAGCTTCTGCGCTGGATGGCCCGCCCCGGGTCCTCGGTGTACTCGGTGACGGTGGCGGCCGGGTGGGCCTGTTCCTGGTCGGCCTGCAACTCGTGCCGGTAGAGGTAGTCGGGTGCGTCGGCCATCAGATCGCTCGCCTCGGCGACCACCGTCACTCCGTCCTCGGGATCGCTCTGGACCGTCGGGCCCTCGGCCTCTCCCACGGCCGCCCCACCGGTGGGGTCCTCCCCTTGGCCGTTCGTTCCATCGCCGGAGGATCCGGTCCCGATCCGGTCGAGGAACAGCAGTCCTCCGACCAGCGCGACCACCAGCACGGCGGCGGCCGCGGACAACCACAGCGCCCGGCGTGCCCGGCCCGACCGACGCACCTTGCGGACGCCCGGGTCGGCCACTCCGGTCCATTCGGTGGCCAGCAGCTCGGGCACGATCTCGGTGGGGTGCGCGTCCTGAACGGGTTCGGCCACACGGGTGGGCGGCAGTGCCCCATTCGGCATGACGCGAGTGGCCGACCAACCACGGGTCAACTCCGCCAGGGCCTCGTCCGCCCGGGGCCGCTCTCCCGGGTCCTTGGACAACGAACGCCGGACCAGGCCCAAGAGGGGCTCGGGCACCCCGTCAAGGTCCGGCTCCTCGTGCCGGCTGCGGTGAACGACCCCGGCGACGGTGCCGCGCCCGAAGGGGTCCCTGCCGGTCGCCGCGACGGCGACCAACCCGCCCCAGGCGAACATGTCCGAGTAACCGGTGGCGTCCTCTCCCCTGTACCGTTCGGGGGCGACCCAGCCGGGGGTGCCGTGCAGACCACCGGTGGCGGTCAGCACCGTCCCGTCGACGGCCCGAGCGATACCGAAGTCCAGCACCTTGGGGCCGTCGGGCGCCAGGATCACGTTGCCCGGCTTCAGGTCACGGTGCACCACACCCGCCGCGTGGATCGCGGTGAGCGCCTCCGCCAGACCGACCGCCAACGCGGTGAGCACGCCCCCGGTCAACGAACCGTGCTGTCTCACGTGCCGGCGCAGGGTGAGGCCGGGAACGTATTCGGTGGCCATCCACGGCGTGGCGGCGGCGACGTCCGCGCCAAGGAAGGCAGGAGCGCACGTGGCCCTCACACGGGAGACCAGACCGACCTCACGGGCGAAACGGTCCCGGAAATCGGGGTCCGCGGCGAACCGGGAGTGGATCACCTTGACCGCGGCGGCCTGCCCCGCGTCGGTGACCCCTGCGTAGACCGCGCCCATTCCACCCGCGCCGATACGCCCGACCACTCGATAATCGCCGAGCCGTTCGGGATCGCCGCGACCCGGCGGGTCCACACCGGGAGGTAGGTGATCCCGGTCGAAGGGGGTGTTCCGTGGCATCATCGTTTCCTGTCGATGTCGGGGGGTGGGCACGGGGCGAGGGCCGAGGTCAGCCTTCCTCGGCGGCGTCCTCGTCGGGTCCGTAGACACAACCGTTCACCGGGGAGCCGTCGGTGAGGGTCGCGTCGAGTGGGGTGACCTCTTCCGGTTCGGGCGCGACCATCACCTCGCCCACACCCGGGCCACGCCAGGGGTAACAGAGCCCGCCCGGGTAGCCGACCTCCGGGCGGGTATCGTCCGGCACGGCGGCGGTGGGGGCGTAGTAGACGGCGAACACGTCGTCCAGCTGGGAACCGTTGGTCCTGTCCATGAAGGTCACCTCGAACTCCGCGGTGGGCTCTTCGGGGGAGAGTGCGGCCAGGTTCCCCCCGCTGTTCGCGGCGGTGGTGGTCAGGTATTCGTCCCCGGGATCGATCCGTTCGACCTTCACGAAGTCGCTGCTGTGCAGTCGTAGCTCACCGAAGTCCGGCAGGTACTCGGCCGTGACCGTGACGGTCAGGTTCATGGTGTCCGACCAGGAGTGCTCGCCCATGTCGAGCCGGACCTGGTCCAGGCCCTCCCCTCCCCCGTCGGTCTCCAGGGTGCGGACCAGGACGTCGCCGGCCTCCGGGTCCGGGGCCACGGTCACGGTGCCGGTCTCGTAGAGGTCCCGATACTCGTCGGGGACGTCCTCGGGCACGGCGCCGTCCGCGGCCTCGCCCCCGGCGACGGTGACATCCGAGGTCTCCCGACCGTCGGTGGGGACATCGGTCGGGCCACCGCCGAGCCGCCCGTCGGCCACCGCCCACACACCGGTTCCAGCGACGAGGACGAGCGCGAGCCCGGCCGCGCCCAGGGCCAGGACCCCACCATGACGCTCGGCCCAGGAACGCCGACGTGGCGCGTGTGCGCGCCACGGGTCGAGCTCCGGGGCGGGTACGGGTTCGGCCGAGGTGGCGACGGCCCGGGGCCGGGGGGCCACGAGCCCCGGTTCGGCCAGGAGACCGTTGGCGTCGGGACGCCGCGCGGGGTCCTTGGCCAGGGCGCGCTCCACCGGTCCGCGTAGCCCCGCGGGGACCCCCTCCAGGTTCGGCGCCTCGGACAGTACCCGGGAGACCAGGACGTCCGAGGCGGCCGTACCGAACGGCCCATGCCCGATGGCGGCGTAGGCGACCAGCCCGGCCCAGGCGAACACGTCCGAACGGTCGGTGGCGTCCGCGCCACGGTACTGTTCCGGTGAGATCCACCCAGGCGTGCCCACCAGACCGCCGGTACGGGTCAGCGCGGTCTCCTCCACCGCGCGGGCGATACCGAAGTCCAGCACCTTGGATCCGTCCGGGGACAGGATCACGTTGCCCGGCTTCAGATCACGGTGCACCACACCCGCCGCGTGGATCGCGGCGAGCGCCTCGGCCACCCCGGCGGCGAAGGAGGTCAGTGCTTCCCCTCGCAGAGGACCGTACCCGCGCACGTACTCGTCCAGGGTGGGCCCGGGCACGTACTCGGTGGCCAACCAGGGCAGGTCGGCGCCGGTGTCGGCGCCGAGGAAGGCCGGAAGGCCGGGCGCACGCACCCGACGGACCAGCCTCACCTCGCGGGCGAAGCGGGCCCGGAACTCCTGGTCTGCGGCGTGGGAGCGGTGCACGCACTTGACCGCCGCCCGTCGATCCCGTCCGTCCAGGGCCGCGTAGACCACACCCATGCCTCCGGAGCCCAGGCGCCCGAGCAGGCGGAATGGTCCGAGGTGGGCGGGATCGTCCGGGACCAGGGGCAGGACGCCGACGGGCAGGTCGAAGGATGGAGTCATGTGAGGGTTCCGGGGGTCGAGGCGGACGGGGGCACGGTGGAAGCGCTCCAATGGCTCTGATGCCACGTTCTCACGGTGTGTTCGTCTCGGGATCGTCCTGTTCCGGCCATGCCCGGCGCGGTGGTCGGGGCCTTTCGACGCAGCCTTCCGGACGGCGACCCGGAGTGATGGACGCCGGGAGCGGGCCTAGCCTGGGGGCATGCGTTCGTACACCCCGCTCCTGGCCCTGATGGCCGACCTGGCCTGCGTACTCGTCTTCGTCGTGGTGGGCAAGGCCGACCACGCGACCGGGCTCACCCCGGCCGCGGTGGCCGGGACCGCGTGGCCGTTCGTGGCCGCGTTGCTCGCCGGTTGGCTCGCCACCCTGGCGTGGCGCTCGCCCGCCCGGATCTGGCCGACCGGAGTGTTCGTGTGGGCGGTGACCGTGATCGGTGCGATGCCGTTGCGCCTGCTCACCGGGGAGGGCGCGCCGCTCTCCTTCGTCGTGGTGACGTCGCTGTTCCTGGCCGCGACCATGCTCGGTTGGCGGGTCGTGACGCTGTTGGTCTCCCGACGGAAGGGCCGAGCACAGGCTCGAACGGTGGGCCCGCAGGCGTGAGTCGGCCCCGGTCGCGTGTGACCTTCGTCGGGACGACCGGGTACGGACCGTTCGTAAGCTTGGTTCGATGAACGAACAACCGGATCCAGAGGCCGACTCCGACACCACCATCACCGGTGGTGAGGACGAGGCACGCGAGGTCGGGGTGGGTCCCTGGCCCGGCCCCTGGCCGGACGGCGACCACTACGATCCCGAGCTGCTCGCCCATGGCGACCGGCGCAACGTGGTCGACCACTACCGGTACTGGCGCCGTGAGGCGATCGTGGCCGACCTGGACATGGTCCGCCACGACTTCCACGTGGCCGTGGAGAACTGGTCGCACGACTTCAACATCGGATCGGTGGTGCGCACCGCCAACGCGTTCGGCTGCGCGGCCGTGCACATCGTGGGCAAGCGCCGTTGGAACCGACGGGGCGCCATGGTCACCGACCGCTACCAGCACGTGCACCACCACCCCGACACCGCTTCGCTGGTGGCCTGGGCCGCCGAGCACGACCTGACACTGATCGGCGTGGACAACCTGCCGGGCGCCGTGCCGTTGGAGACCCACCCGTTGCCGCGCAACGCCGTGCTGGTGTTCGGGCAGGAGGGCCCGGGTCTGTCGGAGGAGGTCCGTCAGGTGTGCGCGGCGGTCCTGTCCATCGCCCAGTTCGGTTCGACCCGGTCGATCAACGCGGGGGCCGCCGCGGCGATCGCCATGCACGCCTGGGTCCGGGCACACGTGTTCGCGCAGCCCGTTCCCGACACGGCGACCACACCCACTCCGTGATTCGTCCGTGATCTAACGTAAAGGGATCCCGGCCTTGAAGGACCGGGCTCTCAGCCCCTTGTGGCTGAGAGCCGCCTTTACCGGCACCAGCCATCGCCTATGAGGAGGTGACCTCGATGGCTACGTTCCGCACAGGACAGAAGACCCACCAGGCCGTGCTTCCTCAGCGGCCTGCTCTGGAATCGGAGTCAGTAGACACGCCCCGGATCGGGCACGAAACGGGACTCCGGCCCCACCCCAGGGTGGTACCCGGTGCGGAACATGTGCGAGGGGAGACCGGTACCGCAGCACCTGGCGGTTCCGGCGTCACCCCCCAGCTTCAAGCTGGGGAGAGGCCGCGTGAGCGGCACCCATCCGTCTTCGTCCTGGACAAGAACCAGATTCCGCTCCAGCCCTGTCATCCGGCCAGGGCCCGCAAACTGTTGCACAAGGGTCGGGCGGTCGTGGCTCGGCACACCCCCTTCACCATCCGCCTCAAGGACCGCACCATCGCCGAGTCCGAGGTGGACGGTGTCCAGGTCGGTATCGACCCGGGCAGTAAGCACACCGGCATCGCCGTGTTCACCCATCAGGGCGGGCAGCGGCGCGGCCGGTACAGCATCCAGCTGGATCATCGTGGTGCGCAGGTCCGTAAGAAGATGGGGCAACGCTCCGCCTATCGGCGGCGCCGCCGGACAGCGAATCTGCGCCACCGCGCCCCCAGGTTCGCCAACCGCACCCGCCCCCAAGGATGGCTCGCCCCGTCCCTGCGACACCGGGTGGAGACCACCACCGCCTGGGTGGACCGGCTCACCAGGTGGGCACCGGTCAAAGCAGTGCACATGGAACGGGTCGCCTTCGACACCCACGCCCTGGACGCCCTCGCGGTGGGCAAGGTCGACACCATCACCCAGACCACCGACCGGGTCCTGATCGCCGGATGCGCGGGCCGGGGCTCCTACGCCCGCACCCGACCCGACAAACACGGATTCCCGAGGCTGAGCCTGCCCCGAACAAAGGGGTTCTTCGGGTTCACCACCGGTGACCTGGTCCGGGCCGTGGTCCCCCAGGGAAAGAAGGCAGGCACCCACACCGGCCGGGTCGCGGTACGCGCCTCGGGCAGTTTCAACATCACCACCACCCACGGCACCATCCAAGGCATCGGACACAAGTACATGCGTCTGCTCCAAAGAGCGGACGGCTACGGCTACACCTGGAAGGGAGAGGGCGTTTCCTCCCGGCCCTCAAGGACCGGGTAACCACGCCCAACAAATCGATGAGCCCGATCGTCACGTCCGTCGCTCGCGCCGCCACCCTGGACGACGTCCCCGACCTCGCCCGTGTCCTCAGCCGTGCGCTGCACGACGACCCGCTCTTCCGTTGGCTCTTCCCCGACGACGAGAACCGCATGGCCAAGGTGCGACGCTTCTTCGCTCTGACCACCGGCTACGGCTACGTCCCCGGTGGTGACACCCGTCTGACCGCCATCGCCGACTCCGAGGGTTCCGTCCCGGTCCCCCGCGCCGCCGCGCTGTGGGCGCCGCCCACGAGCAACCCCGAGGGGCCGCTGGTGTCGCCGCGCACCTGGCCGCACTGGGCGTCCCTGCTCGGACGTGGCCGGGTCGCCGCGTTCGTCCGGGTCTTCGCCGAGTGGAAGATGGCCGCCCCTCAGGAGCCCCACCTGTACCTGGCCGGTCTCGGGGTCGACCCGAGCGTGGCCGGTACCGGGGTGGGCGGTGGACTGCTCTCCGCGGGGCTGGACGAGGCCGACTCCCAGGGGCTGCCGGTGTTCACCCAGACGCTCAACGACAAGAGCATCGGGTTCTACGAACGGTTCGGGTTCCGGGTCGTCCACGAGATCCCGCACGAGGACGTCGGGACCGGCTACTTCCTGCTGCGGCAACCGTCCTGACCGTTCCCGCGGAACCGCCCACCCGTGACGTGACCGTGATCTAGCATGGCGATGACGCCCCTCGGAAGGACGGAACCGATGCCCGCGACGGCCAGCTCTGTGAAGTCGATTCGTACCGCCACCATGGACGACGTCCCCGCCATCGCACGGGTGCTCGGCCGCGCCTACCACAGTGACCCGCTGTTCCGGTGGTTCTTCCCCGAGAACGAGACCCGCATGGCACGTTCCATCCGGATGTGCGCCCTCACCGCCGGTTTCGACCGCGTTCCCGGCGGTGACGCCCACGTCTTCGAGACCGACGAGGACGGGCGCCGGGTGGTGCGCGGCGCCGGCCTGTGGAAGCCGCCCGGCGACGACGCCAAGGAGGGCGTGACGATGCTGCGGTCCCTGCCGCACCTCGCGTCGATGTTGGGCGTGCGGCGCCTGCCCCGGATCATGCGCTACGTCGCCGAACTCAAGGGGTCGGCCCCCGAGGAGCCGCACTGGTACCTGAGGGCCCTGGGCACCGACCCGGCCGCCCGTGGCACCGGTGTGGGTTCCAGCCTGGTGCGCGCCGGGCTCGCCCAGGCCGACAGCGACGGGGTCCCGGTGTACCTGGACACGACGAACCCGGCCGACATCGGCTTCTTCGAGCGGTTCGAGTTCCGTGTCGTCCGAGCGGTCAACGACCCGGACTTCCCCTCCACCTACTGCATGCTCCGCCCCGCCGTCTGACCCCTGTCGGTACCGCCTGGGAGGGTTCGGCCATGCTGATCGTCTTCGCCGGTCTGCCCGGTTCCGGCAAGAGCACCATCGCCCGCGCGCTCGGACGCCACTCGCCCGCCCCGGTACTGTCCGTCGACCCCGTCGAGGCCGCGCTCCTGCGTTCGGGGATCGAACGGGAACAGCCCACCGGTCTGGCCGCGTACGTGGTGGTGGAGGCGATGGCGGCCGACCTGCTCTCCCTGGGACAGGCGGTGATCGTGGACGCGGTCAACGACGCAGAGGAGGCTCGCGAACAGTGGCGGAACCTGGCCGAACGGCAGAGGGCTCCCCTGGTCTGGATCGAGGTGGTCTGTTCCGACCCCGACCTTCATCGCCGCAGGTTGGCGGGGCGTGAGCGAGACCTACCCGGGTTCCCCGAACCCGCCTGGGCGTCGTTGGAGACGCGTCGACCGGGTCTTGCGGCGTGGATGGACGAACGCTTGATCCTCGATTCGGTCCGAGAGCCGCAAACCAACGTCGAGACGGCTCTGGACCATCTGCGTACCGCCCGGGTTCGTGGCATCACGTGTGGGATCGCCGAGGAGGATGTCGACTCGCTTCGCCGGTCGGGGAATCCAACACGAAGGGGCCGCCTCCCCGAGGGAGACGGCCCCGACTCATGACCGGGGATCGTGACTAGCCGATGCCCTTGCCGAGCGAGCCCAGCAGGTCGCGGTTGAGCTGGGAGATGGTGTCCAGCGGGATGCCCTTCGGGCAGACCGCGGCGCACTCACCGATGTTGGTGCAGCCGCCGAAGTCCTCTTCGTCCTGCTGGTTGATCATCTTCACCACGCGGGAGGCACGCTCGGGCTGTCCCTGCGGGAGCATGCCCAGGTGCGTGACCTTCGCGGCGGTGAACAGCATGCTGGACGCGTTCGGGCAGGCCGCCACGCACGCGCCACAACCGATGCAGGTCGCGGCGTCGAACGCGCGGTCCGCGTCCGGCTTCGGGATCGGGTTGGCGTGGGCGTCCGGGGCGGTACCGGTGGGCGCGCTGATGAAACCGCCCGACTGGATGATGCGGTCGAACGCACCACGGTCGACGACGAGGTCCTTCACGACCGGGAACGCCTTGGCCCGCCACGGCTCGACCGTGATGGTGTCGCCGTCGTTGAAGCTGCGCATGTGCAGCTGGCAGGTGGTCGTACGCTCGGGGCCGTGCGCCTCGCCGTCGATCACGACGCCACAGGCACCACAGATGCCCTCGCGACAGTCGTGGTCGAAGGCGACCGGGTCCTCGTTCTCAAGCGTGAGCTTCTCGTTGAGAACGTCGAGCATCTCAAGGAAGGACATGTCCTCGGAGACGTCCGTGAGCTTGTACGTGACCATCCGGCCTTCGTCGTCACGGCCCTTCTGGCGCCAAACGCGCAGGGTGATGTTCACTTGTAACTCCGCTGCTTCATCTCGACGTACTCGTACTCCAGGGCTTCCTTGTGGAGCACGGGCTTGCTGTCAACGCCGGCGAACTCCCAGGCGGCGACGTAGGCGAACTCGTCGTCGTGACGCAGCGCCTCGCCGTCCTCGGTCTGGCTCTCCGCTCGGAAGTGACCACCACAGGACTCGCGGCGGTGCAGGGCGTCGACGCACATGAGCTCACCGAGCTCCAGGAAGTCGGCCACGCGGTTGGCCTTCTCCAGAGCCTGGTTGAACTCCTCATTGGTGCCGAGCACCTTGACGTCGCGCCAGAACTCGGCGCGCAGCTCGCGGATGAGGTCGATGGCCTTGCGCAGGCCCTCTTCGCTGCGCTCCATGCCGCAGTAGTCCCACATGATGTGGCCGAGCTCCTTGTGGAAGGAGTCGACGGTGCGGGAACCGTTGGTGGAGAGCAGCTTGTCGATCCGGTTGGTGACCAGGTCCTTGGCCTTGACGGCTTCGGGGTGCTGCTCGTCGACCGTTTCGAACGGGCCGTCCGCCAGGTAGTCGTTGATGGTGTTCGGCAGGACGAAGTAGCCGTCCGCCAGACCCTGCATCAGCGCGCTGGCGCCCAGGCGGTTGGCGCCGTGGTCGGAGAAGTTGGCCTCACCGGTCACGAACAGGCCCGGGATGGTGCTCTGCAGGTCGTAGTCGACCCACAGGCCACCCATGGTGTAGTGCACCGCGGGGTAGATGCGCATCGGAAGTTCGTACGGGTTCTCACCGGTGATGCGCTGGTACATGTCGAACAGGTTGCCGTACTTGGCCTCGACGGCGTCCCGGCCCATGCGTTCGATGGCGGCCGTGAAGTCCAGGTACACGCCCAGACCACCGGGGCCGACACCGCGGCCCTCGTCGCAGACGTTCTTGGCGGCGCGGGAGGCGATGTCACGCGGCACCAGGTTGCCGAAGGCCGGGTAGATGCGCTCCAGGTAGTAGTCGCGCTCGTCCTCGGGGATCTGCCGCGGGTCGCGGTCGTCGCCGCCCTTCTTGGGCACCCAGATCCGACCGTCGTTACGGAGCGACTCGCTCATCAGGGTCAGCTTGGACTGGTAGTCGCCGCTGACCGGGATGCAGGTCGGGTGGATCTGCGTGTAGCAGGGGTTGGCGAAGTACGCGCCCTTGCGGTGCGCACGCCAGGCGGCGGTGACGTTCGAGCCCATCGCGTTGGTGGACAGGAAGAACACGTTGCCGTAACCACCGGTGGCCAGGACCACGGCGTCGGCGAAGTGCGTCTCGATCTCACCGGTGACCATGTCGCGGGCGATGATGCCGCGCGCCTTGCCGTCCACGATGACCAGTTCGAGCATCTCGTGCCGGGTGTGCATCTTGACGGTGCCGGCGGCGATCTGCCGCTCCTGCGCCTGGTAGGCGCCGATCAGCAGCTGCTGACCCGTCTGGCCGCGGGCGTAGAAGGTACGGGAGACCTGCACGCCACCGAAGGAACGGTTGTCGAGCAGACCGCCGTACTCGCGGGCGAACGGGACGCCCTGGGCGACGCACTGGTCGATGATCTCGACGCTGGTCTGCGCGAGGCGGTAGACGTTCGACTCGCGGGAGCGGAAGTCACCGCCCTTGACCGTGTCGTAGAACAGCCGGTGGATGCTGTCGCCGTCGTTGCGGTAGTTCTTCGCGGCGTTGATGCCACCCTGCGCGGCGATGGAGTGCGCGCGCCGGGGGCTGTCCTGGTAGCAGAACGAGGAGACGTTGTAGCCCGCCTCGCCCAGGGTCGCCGCGGCGGAGGCACCGGCCAGGCCGGTGCCGACGATGATGACGGAGAGCTTGCGCCGGTTCGCGGGGTTGACCAGCTTGGCCGAGAAACGGCGCTGGTCCCAGCGCTCGTTGATCGGCCCCTCAGGAGCCTTCTCGTCCCGGATCGGGGAGCCCTCGGTGTAAAGGTCGATGTCAGACAATTAACTCACCAGTCCAAAGGTGACCGCCAGGGGCGGAAGCAGGAACCCGACGGTCACGACCAGAGCGATGGCCACGGCCACGGCGTTGATCTTGCCCTGGCGCGCGGCGGTGTTGGCGCCCAGGGTGGCCATGCCACTCCAGATGCCGTGTCGCAGGTGGAAGCCGACCGCGATCACCGCGGCGATGTAGAACAGCGTCACGAACCAGAACTCGGGCTGGAAACCGTTCACGAGTCGCTCGTAGGGGCTGTCCGACTTGCCGCCGGGGGCGATCACGTTCACCGTCAGGTGCAGGATGTGGAAGATCACGAAGAGCGCGATCAGCACTCCGCCGTACCGCATGGTGTACGAGGAGTAGGTGCGCTTCACCCTCTTCTTCACCACGTAGCGCTGCTGACGCGCCTTGCGCGCGCGGATCGTCAGCACCGCCGCCGAATAGATGTGGATCAGGATGCTCGCGAGGAGAACGATCCGGAAGACCCACAGGAAGCCGCTCTCGGGCAGGAGAGGATAGCCGATCTCACGGAGTCCGTGAGCGTAGCCGTCGAAGGCCTCCTGGCCCGCGAAGACTTTCAGGTTGCCGTACATGTGCGCGATCAAATACAGCACAAGGATCGCACCGGAGGTCGCCATTGCCGCCTTCAGCGCCACCGTGGATCCGTAGGCCGTAGACCGCTTCTTGGTCAAGGTACTGTTCGCCACAGCCTGCCACTCTAAATTCGAGTTAAGCCCAACGTCCAAGTCATCGCGACCCTCGTGTCCATAGCCTTAGGCTATGAAGCATGCAGTTCCAGCAGCTCGCCTACTTCGTCGCTGTGGCCCGCACGCGCCATTTCACCCGTGCAGCCGAGCTTTCACGCGTCGCTCAGCCGAGTTTGAGCAAACAGATCCGCAGCCTTGAGAAGGAGTTGGGTGCGCCGTTATTCAGTCGTGCCCGGGGAAACATCACACTCACTCCAGCGGGTGAGGCATTGCTTCCGCTCGCCCAACGCATCCTCACCGACCTGGAAACGGCCCGTCGCGAGGTGGCGGAACTGGCCGGCGTGCGGCGCGGCCGGGTGCGACTGGGGGCGACCCCATCCTTGTGCGCGGGACTACTGGCGGACGTTCTCGCCGACTTCCATACCCGCTTCCCCGGGATCGAACTCCACGTGGAGGAGAGCGGTTCACGCGACCTCATCCGCAACCTGGGTCGCGGCGAACTCGACATGGCCCTGATCATCCTCCCGCTGCAAAGCAGCGATCCGGACTTCTCCACCACCCCGATCCTGCGGGAGAACCTGGTGGTGGCCAGCCCTACGTCGGAGCCCGCGCCGAACGGGCGCGCCTCGATGCGCATCACCGAACTCCAGGGGCGCCCCCTGGTCATGTTCCGGCGGGGTTACGACGTTCGCGAGGCGACGCTCCGCGCCTGCCGCGCCGCCGGTTTCGAGCCGGAGTTGGCCGTGGAGGGCGGCGAGATGGACGCGGTCCTGAGGTTCGTCGAGGCCGGTCTGGGGTTGGCGGTGGTGCCCAGCATGGTGTTGCGCAACCGGCCCGGGCTGCGCGGCACCCCGCTGTCCCGTCCCCGTCTGCTGCGCACCGTGGCGTTGGCCCGGCGCAAGGACGTGGAGCCCTCGCACTCGGCGGACGCGTTCCGCCGGCACCTGCACGCGTACCTGCTGGCGATGGGACCGCAGGACCTGGGACCCGACCTGGAGGTCCTCATCTCCGCCACGGACGCCGGAGGGCCACGGAACCGTCATGGCGAGACGCGGGACGACGGACTGTCCATGTCCCCCTGAAGCGCCTCTCGCGCCGTTCGCGCCCGGAGGACGCCGCGGGCCACGATCGTGATCACCTGGGCCCCTATATCAACTCCGGGCACTTTCTCGCCAGCAGCCCCGAAAACCGCATCGCGGATAAATGGCCTGATAGTTCTCCTTTCTTCGCAAATCGCATGGCGATAGTGGCGTACATCACAGCCATTTCTCGCGGATTCCCCAGCCCCGGAACGTGACCGTGATCACAGCGACCTAGCGTTGCGTAGCAGACCGGTTCCCTACTGCTTCCCCCGGCCGTCCAGAACCAGGGGCGGTCACGGCCACCGGAGGGGCGCGGGCCCGCACCCGTATCCCCGTCCGGGTCGCTCTCCACAGGAGGTGGAGTCCACGGTGACCTCGACACAAGACGCAAACCCCGCCGGGCGGGCGCGCGTCCCCGGGCGCACGCTCAGAACCGACCGATGGTGGCTGGGTCCGACGCTGACGACGTTGGGCCTGGCCACCTTCCTCGTCTACGGAGCCGCACGGGTCTTCCAACAGGACCACTACTGGGTCCAGGAACACCACTACCTGACGCCCTTCTACTCCCCCTGTCTGGCCCAGCAGTGCGTCCCGGACGCGTCACTCTTCGGCCGGGTCCCCTGGGAGTTCCCGCCCTTCCTGCCGTACGCCCTGCTCAGCCTGCCGATCCTGCTGCTGTTCCGGGTGACCTGCTACTACTACCGCAAGGCCTACTACCGCTCCGTCTGGCAGGCGCCGACGGCCTGCGCGGTCCGCGAACCGCACCGGAACTACACCGGCGAGACCCGGCCGCTCATGCTCCCGCAGAACGGACACCGCTACTTCTTCTACGCCGCGGGCGCCATCGTCCTGATCAACACCTGGGACATGCTCGTCCCCTTCTTCCACGGCGTGGACGGCGGCTTCGGCATCGGGGTCGGCAACCTGATCATGCTCACGAACGTGCTGTTGCTGTGGGCCTACACCTTCGGCTGCCACTCGTGCAGACACATCATGGGCGGCCGGCTGCGCAGCTTCGGCCGCAACCCCGTCCGGTACTGGCTGTGGTCGCGGGTCTCCACGCTGAACAACCGGCACATGCTCTACGGCTGGCTCAGCATCGCCTCGCTGATGATCACCGACGCCTACGTCGCGCTGGTCGCGAGCGGCACCATCACCGACCTTCGCATCCTCAACTGAGCGGGGAAGGAAGAAGCATCGCATGCCCCCCAAAACAGAGGCCGGGGTCACCCGGTACAGCTACGACGTCGTGGTGATCGGCGCGGGCGGAGCGGGTCTACGCGCCGCGATCGCCGCCCGTGAACAGGGCAAACGAACCGCGATCATCTCCAAGTCGCTCTTCGGCAAGGCCCACACGGTGATGGCCGAGGGCGGGGCCGCGGCCGCCCTGGGCAACACCAACGCCGACGACACCTGGACCGTGCACTTCCGCGACACCCTGCGCGGCGGCAAGTTCCTCAACGACCCTCGCATGGCCGAACTCCACGCCAAGGAGTCCCCCGACCGGATCCTGGAGCTGGAGTACTGGGGCGCCCTGTTCGACCGCACCGCCGACGGGCGCATCAGCCAACGCAACTTCGGCGGGCACGAGTATCCGCGACTGGCGCACGTGGGCGACCGCACGGGGCTGGAGCTGATCCGCACCCTCCAACAGCGGATCGTGGCGCTCCAGCAGGCGGACGCCGTCGAGCACGGCGACCCCGACGCCCGGTTGCGGGTGTTCGCCGAGACCGCGGTCACCGACCTCCTGCGCGAGCCCGGAGACGAGGGCCGGGTGGTCGGCGCGTTCGGTTACCGGCGTGTGGACGGCGGCTTCGTGTTGTTCGAGGCGCCTACCGTGGTGCTGGCCACCGGCGGGATCGGCAAGGCCTTCCGCACCACCTCCAACTCCTGGGAGTACACCGGTGACGGGCACGCGTTGGCCCTGCGCGCCGGGGCGTCGCTGATCAACATGGAGTTCGTGCAGTTCCACCCCACCGGGATGGTCTGGCCACCTTCGGTGAAGGGCATCCTCGTCACCGAGTCGGTCCGCGGTGACGGCGGAGTGCTGCGCAACTCCAAGGGCGATCGGTTCATGTTCGACTACGTGCCCGACGTGTTCCGCTCCCAGTACGCCGAGACCGAGGCGGAGGCCGACGGCTGGTACGACGATCCCGCGAACAACCGCAGGCCACCGGAGCTGCTGCCCCGCGACGAGGTGGCCCGGGCGATCAACAACGAGGTGAAGGAGGGGCGCGGGTCGCCGCACGGCGGCGTGTTCCTTGACGTGTCCACCAGGTTGCCGGCGGAGGAGATCCGGCGCCGGTTGCCGTCCATGCACCACCAGTTCAAGGAACTGGCGGACGTGGACATCACCGCCGAACCCATGGAGGTCGGCCCCACCTGCCACTACGTCATGGGCGGGGTCCGGGTGGACGCCGACACCGCCGCCTCCGACGTGCCTGGGTTGTTCGCCGCCGGGGAGGTGGCGGGCGGGATGCACGGCTCCAACCGGTTGGGCGGCAACTCGCTGTCGGACCTGCTGGTGTTCGGGCGGCGGGCCGGACTGGGCGCCGCCGCCTACGTCGACGCATTGACCGAGTCGAAGCCCTCCCCCGGTCCGGTGGATCGCGTGGTGGCGGCGGCCGTCCGCTCCTCGTTGGCCCCGCTCAAGCAGGGCGAGGGCGAGAACCCCTACACGTTGCACTCCGAGCTTCAGGACACCATGAACGACCTGGTCGGCATCATCCGCAAGGGACCGGAGATGGAGAAGGCCCTGGAGCGACTGTCGGAGCTGACCGAACGCGTACAGGTGATCAGCGCTCCGGGCGATCGCGTGTACAACCCGGGTTGGCACCTGGCGTTGGCGCTGCCGAACATGCTGCTGGTGTCGGAGGCCGTCACCAGGGCCGCCCTGGAACGCACCGAGTCGCGGGGTGGGCACACCCGTGACGACTTCCCCGACATGTCGGCGCGATGGCGGCGGGTGAACCTGGCCGCCCGGGCGGTCGACGGTCGGGTGGAGCTGACCCGGCGTCCGCTCGCCGACGTCCCCGCCGAACTGCTGCGCCTGTTCGAGCGGGAGGAACTGGCCAAGTACCTCACCGAGGAGGAGTTGCCCGAGGAGGGGCCACCGGAGGAGGGTCCGCGTACCGACACCGACGAGGACGCGGAGAGGACGGACACGACCGAGGAGGGCACGTCATGACCGAGCGGACGTTCCGGGTGTGGCGAGGATCGGACGAGGGCGAACTCACCGAGTACGAGGTCGAGGTCAACGAGGGCGAGGTGGTCTTGGACGTACTGCACCGCCTCCAGGCCACCCAGGCCCCCGACATGGCCGTGCGGTGGAACTGCAAGGCCGGCAAGTGCGGTTCCTGTTCGGTGGAGATCAACGGGATGCCGCGGCTGTCCTGCATGACGCGGATGAGCGTGTTCGAGGAGGACGAGGTGGTGACGGTGACGCCCATGCGCACCTTCCCGGTCGTCCGGGACCTGGTGTGCGACGTGTCGTTCAACTACGACAAGGCGCGCGAGATCCCCTCGTTCACCCCGGACCCGAACACCTCGCCGGGCGACTTCCGGATGCGGCAAGTGGACGTGGAGCGTCCCCAGGAGTTCCGCAAGTGCATCGAGTGCTTCCTGTGCAACAACGTGTGCCACGTGATCCGTGACCACGAGGAGAACAAGGAGCACTTCTCCGGGCCCCGCTTCCTGATGCGGGTGGCCGAACTGGAGATGCACCCGGAGGACACCGCGGACCGTCGCCGAATCGCCCAGGACGAGTTCGGGATGGGCTACTGCAACATCACCAAGTGCTGCACGGAGGTGTGTCCCGAGGGGATCCGCATCACCGACAACGCGCTGATCCCGCTCAAGGAACGGGTGGTGGACCGCAAGTACGACCCGTTGGTGTGGCTGGGGTCGAAGATCGGGATGCGACCGAAGGACACCCCGATGGTGCCGAACGTCCGCGACTCCGAACCTCGGCGGGAGTGAGCCGGAGTCGGATCGAAGGGGCCGGGCGGCGGGTGTTCTCCCGCCGCCCCTCGGAAACACCCGTGATCCATTTCCGGTTTCGACCGGGGTTTTCTTACAAGAACACCGAAAAGGCCTTGGGAATCACCTTTGTCATGGATTCAGGAAATTCTCGACTTCGTCGTAGGAGCGGGATAGCTTTACCCCCAATCGACGGCGGGAGTGGGCGGGCATGGCCGGTGCATACAGCCTCAAGAAGCACTTCGACGGCGCGGCGGCGCGCGTGCTCGGTGATTCCATTCGCACGGTGTTTCCAGGATTCGACGTGGAATCCTACGCCGTGCAGGTCGATCGCGAAGTCGAACCCCTGGAACTCAAGGATCGGGTGCTGGTGATGGCGCGGGGGCTGCGGGACCGGCTCCCCGAGCACTACCCCGAGGCGATCGCCGTGCTGGTCGCCTCCCTCAAGGACCCCTTGGGCGAGGACGACGGCATGTTCAACGACGGGTTCCACCTCATGCCCGTGGCCCGGTTCGTGGAGGAGTACGGGCTGGATCACCCGGAGGTCTCGCTGCCCGCCCTGGTGGAGATCACCAAGCGGCACACCGGTGAGTTCGCCGTCCGGCCGTTCGTGCTGCGGCACTATGAAGCGACCATGGCGCTGATGCGCGCCTGCGCGGTCGACCCCGATCACCACGTGCGCCGGTTCGCCAGTGAGGGCATCCGACCCCGACTGCCCTGGGCACGCCGGCTCCCCGGATTCGTCACCGATCCACTACCGGTGCTCGACGTGTTGGAGGCGCTGCGCAGCGACCCCTCCAAGCACGTGCGCACGTCGGTGGCCAACAACCTCAACGACATCGCCCGCGAGCACCCCGAACTGGTCCTGGACCTGGCCGAGCGGTGGACCCGGCAGAGCCCCACCCCCGAGACCGCGTGGACCGTTCGGCACGCCCTGCGCACCCTGGTCAAGGAGGGCGATCAGCGGGCCCTGGCGCTGCTCGGCGCCACCGGCGGCGAGCACGCCCGAGCCCACGGGCTCGTTCTGTCCCCGGGCCTACTGGACCTGGGCCAGACCCTGCTGGTACGGATCGAACTGGAGAACACCGACATCCGTCCGCACATGATGGTGGTCGACTACGTGGTGCACCACGTCCGCGCCGACGGCTCCCTGGGCCGCAAGGTGTTCAAGTGGACCAAGGTGGAGCTGTGCTCCGGGGAACGTCGGGTCCTGGAGAAGAAACACCCGGTGCGCCCGATCAGCACCCGCGCCTACCACCCGGGCGAACACCTGGTGGAGATCCAGGTCAACGGCCTGGTCAAGGCGTCCGCCACTTTCGACCTCCGCGTCTGAGCGGTCACCGGCGAACGGGCGGCCCCGGGCCCCGCGGGTTCGACGCGCTCCGCGGGGACTCCGGTCAGAAGCCGCGTTGGGCCCAACCCTCCAGGTGGGCGGCGGCCTCGGCGATCGTGGTGGACTCGCCGTGGCCGGGGTGCACCACGGTGTCACCCGGCAGGACCGCCAGCTGGTCGCGGATGGAGGCGATGATGGTCGGGAAGTCCGACGACGGCTGGCCGGTGGCACCGGGACCGTCCGGGAAGAGCGTGTCCCCACTGAACACCACCCCGAGTTCGGGGGCGTACAGGGACACCCCACCGGGTGTGTGCCCCGGGGTGTGCAGGATGGTCAGCTCGATCCCGCCCGCGGTCAGTACCTCGCCGTGCAACAACGGGGCGTCGGGTTCGCGGTAGGGGTACACCTGCTGCCAGAGCTCGGCGTCGTCGGGGTGCAGCAGGATCGGGGAATCGGTGAGGTCGGCCAAGGCCACCGCGGCATCGATGTGATCGTTGTGTCCATGGGTGCACACGATCGCCATGAGCTCGCGATCACCCAGACCTCGGGCTATTCGCTCGTGGTCGTGGGATGCGTCGATCACCACGGCGGTGTCGTCGTCGCCGACGATCCACACGTTGTTCTCGACATTGGACTCGGAACCTTCCAAACTGAAGATTCCCGAGGTACGTAGCCGCTGGACGGGCGACTGGGAACTCACAGGCTCACCACCTGAACGTCTTACGGGGCAGGAGCTTCGAGCCTATCGGGCGCGGTCCCCTCGCACACGCTGTTCGCGTCGACCTCCCCGGTGTGTCAAGGGTTCGGGGCGTCGAAGTCGCGACGCAGCGTGTAGGGCTGGATCAGGCCGAGGCCGTGCGCGTGTCGGGCCCTGACCTGCACCACCTGGATCCCCTCCACCCCTTCGAGGCTCTCGGCGAGGGCATCGTCGATGAGGACGGTCCCCGGCCGTGCGAAGGAGGTGAGCCGGCTGGATCGGTTGACCGTGGTGCCGAAGACGTCTCCGTGCAGGGTCAGCACCGGGCCGTAGGCCACACCCACCCGTACGTCGGGGACCTCCACGTGGGTCTTGACCCCCGAGGCCAGGCGCAGCGCGATGTCGGCCGCCTGGGTGGGCGAGTCCGCCACGAAGAGCACCTCGTCGCCGAGGGTCTTGACCACCCGTCCGCCCCCGGAGGCGACGATGTCGGCGGCGGTCGCCTCGAAGCCCTCCACCACACCGGCGAGCTCCATCTCGTCGAGCTCACGGCTGAGCGTGGTGAAGGAGACCAGGTCGGCGAAGCCCACGATCAGCGGGTAGTAGTTCGGGATGGCGTCGTTGCCGTTGGACATCACGGCCAGCGTGCGCGCCGTGGACGCGGCCAGTTGCCGACGCCAGATGTGCAGCAGCAGGCGTTCGACGTCCGGCAACAGCTCCTTGACCTGGTTCATCAGCGGGCTGTTGGCCGGGTCCTCCCCACCGTCCTTGAAGATGAGCGTGCTGAGGATGCTGGTCTGCCAGTCGGCCAGGCGGGCCATGGTCTGTCCCATCGCGCGGGCGAAACGGACCACTCCCTCCTCGTCGAGGACGCCCTCGTCCAGCAGGGAGTGAGCGATGCGCAGGGCCTCGACGTCGCTCTCGGTGAAGATGATCGTGTCGTCACCGAGGGTGGGAAAGCCCAGGGCACGCCAGACTCGGCCGGCGAGCTCGGGATCGGCTCCGGAGAGCTCGACCGCCTGTTCCCTGGTGTAGACCGCTTCACCACCGAGTAGGGCGGACTCGATCGCTTTCGGGTCAGGACGCGACGGCATACGTTCTCTTTCACGGGACCTTCCCCGCCTGGCGGGGAGCAATCACTATGGCACCGGCCCGGGGGCGCGGCCTTGGTTCCGGCTCCAGCCTACTCCCGAACCCCTCGGGGCCCGGGTGACGAAACCGCTGGTCAGACCGGTGGCCCGGCCGGGTAGTCCGGTCGCTGGGCCGAGTTGACCTGGCGGTAGATCTCCGACTGGAACCACTGGGGTCGGGGCACCCTCTGAAGGACCATGCCCTCCTGTTCGGACGCCGACTGAATGGACAACGTTCCGTACCGCATGATCCGTTCCCACAGGGAGATGTTGAACGAAACGTCGTTCACTCTGGTGAGCGGCATGTCGCGGCCCTGTTTGGAGATGATGCCGTCGCGCATCATGAGCCGCCGGTTGGTGAGGATGTAGACGGTGGTCGACCACTTGAGCATGGGGACGAACCAGAAGGCCAGCGCGGCGACGACCCCGACGGCCACCACGATGCCCCCGGCGATGAGGCTCCAGTCCTCACTCCAGGGGATGAAGAACAGCGCCGTACCCGCCACCGCGATGATGACGAACAGCATCACGAACTCACCCGCGAGGACGGTCCAGTGTTGCCGTGCGACGTAGACGAGTTCCTCGTCGTCGGAGAGATAACGGTCCGCGATAGCCATACCGGTGATAATGACACAAGCTTCCGCGCCACGGGAGACGCCGAATGGTCCCTGTGGACAACTCTCCGTGACCTAATCGCCGGGGCGCACGTGGACCACGTCGCCCACGTTCAGCGCCTTCTCCCCGGTCGGTCCGGCCACCACCAGCCTGGCCTGGTCGTCCACCCGGGCGGCGGTGCCCTCCAACAGGCGGTCTCCGGGCAGGTGGACCCGGACCGCGCGGCCCAGGGTGACGCACATGAGGCGATACTCGTCGGCCAGCCCACTGGCCTCTGCGTCCCCTGAGGCGTCGACCCAGGCGGTGTAGCGCTCCTCGAACGCGGCCAAGACGGCCCGCAGCAGTTCGTCGCGCCCCACTCCACCCGCGCCCTCGGCCCGTAGTGAGGTGGCGGTCTCCACGGGCAGCTCGGCCCGCCCCTGGGAGACGTTGAGGCCCATGCCCACCACCACCCCCATCCGGTCGGGGTCGGAGAAGTCGGCCTCGGCGAGGATCCCGGCGAGCTTGCCGTCCCGTTCCTCCCCCGGAACCAGGACGTCGTTGGGCCACTTCAGCGCGGCCGGCACCCCGCTCACCTCTCGCACGGCGACGACGGCGGCCACCCCCATCAACGGGGACACCCAACCCAGGCGTTCCGAGGGGACGGACGGCCGCACCAACAGCGAGAAGGTGAGGGCCACCCGCTCCGGGGTGGTGAACCCGCGCCCCAGTCGGCCCTTCCCCGCGGTCTGGTGCTCGGTCACCAGCACGGTCCCCTCGGGGGCCCCGTCCTTGGAGCGGATGGCCAGGTCGGTGTTGGTGGACCCGGCCTCGGGCACCACTTCCACGCTCCGCCAGAGCCCCCCGGGACGCACGATGGCGTCGGTGAGAGCGGTCTGGTCCAGAGCGGGGATCTCGTCGCTGTGTTCGCCGGTCATAGCCCCATTACAGCAGCGCCGGAATCTCCGATGGAAACACCTTCGCCTCGTGAGGGCACAGGTTAGGCTGAAACCACCACATCGGTGATCGTGCGCCGCTACGTTCAGCTACTGGAGGTGTCGCGACACATGGCCATCGCGGAAGCGGAGTCGGAGAGCGCGGTCGACATGCCGTCTCACTGGGAAGTCGTGTTGCGTGCCTGGGAAGAGCTGGACCTGCCCGAAGGTTGGCGGGCCGAGATCATCGAAGGCGCGATCAGCATCATGGCTCCCCCCAAGGACGAGCACGCACGCATCATCGCCTTGATCAACAAATGGATCATCAAGGAGATCCTGCGTGAAGGCAGTGCCATCGGTGAAGCCGAGGTACACCAGAACATCGATGTCCGGGTACCGATGCGCAGCGGTCTCTACATTCCCGATCTGGTCGTACTCCCCGGTTCCATCATGATGCGGAGCGCCGAGCACTCGGCCGAGGACGCGTTGCTGCTGGTCGAGGTGACCTCCCAGAGCACCGCGAAGATGGATCGTAAGCCCAAGCTCTGGGGTTACGCGCATGCCGGGGTGCCCTTGTACCTCTTGGTGGATCGCTGGGATCCGGACGGTGGTGGCGGCGAGATCACGCTCTTCTCCGATCCGGAGAACGGCCGCTACACGAGCATCACCAAGGTGCCCTTCGGTAAGGAACTCCTCCTTCCCGCCCCCTTCGACCTGACGCTGGACACGGGCGAGTTCCCCCTCTGACACGTGATCGGGCCCCGTACCCACGAGGGGTGCGGGGCCCGAGTCCGGTCGAGGGCCGATCAGCCGGTGTTCTGGAGGCCGGCGGCCACGCCGTTGACGGACAGCAGGAGCAGCCGCTCCAGGTGCTGGCCGTCCTGTTCCGACAGGGAGTCCGCCTCCTCGCCGCGCAGCGCCTCAAGGGCCCGCAACTGTAGGTGGCTGAGCGCGTCCACGTACGGGTTGCGCAGATCCACGGCGCGGGACAGGATCGCGCGGTTCTCCAGCAGACGGCTATGCCCGGTCACTCGCAGGACGAGGCTTCGGGTCAGGTCGTACTCGGCCAGCACCTTCTCGGTGAGCTCGGGACGGCCGCCCAGCGCCAGGTACCGCTCCGCGATGGTGCGGTCGGTCTTGGCCAGGCTCATCTCCGCGTTGTCCAGCAACGACGCGAACATCGGCCACTCCCGGTAGGCGGCCTGGAGGGTGGGCAGGTCGTCGATGGCGGCCAGGCCGGTGCCGAGCCCGTACCAACCGGGCAGGTTGACGCGGGTCTGGGTCCAGGCGAACACCCACGGGATGGCCCGCAGGTCGTCCAGGCCCTTGGCCGCCCCACGCCGGGAGGGACGCGACCCGAGTCGCAGCTCTCCCAGTTCCTCCAACGGGCTCACCTGGGAGAACCACACCGCGAACTCCTCGGTGCCGATCAGCTCCAGGTAGGCGTCCTGGGCTGCGGTGGCGATGGTGTCGGCGTGGGGACGGAAACGCGTGGCGGCGGCGCGTTCGCGTTCCTGAACCTCGTCGGTGGAGGCCATCAGGACGGCGTGGCCGACCTGTTCGATGTGGCGACGGGCGATGGCGGACTGCCCGTAGCGGGCGAAGATGACCTCTCCCTGTTCGGTGACCTTGAACCGGCCGTCCACCGAGCCCGGGGCCTGGGCGAGCAGGGCACGGCTGGCCGGGCCGCCGCCACGGCCCAGGGAACCGCCCCGACCGTGGAAGAGGGTCAGGCGTACGTCCTGCTCGCGGGCCCACGTGGCCAGGCGGGCCTGGGTGTCGTACAGGCGCAGGGTCGCGCTGACCGGGCCGACGTCCTTGGCGGAGTCGCTGTAGCCGAGCATGACCTCCAGACGACGGTCGTTGTCGACCAGCCGCTGCCGCACCTGGGGCAGGTCGAGCATGCCGGCCAGGACGTGGGGCGAGGCCTCCAGGTCGGCACCGGTCTCGAACAGCGGGATGACGTCCAGGACCGGCACCCGCTTGGGCGGCAGGGCATAGGTCGCCAGCTTGTACACGGCCTCGATGTCCTCGGCCGTACGGGTGAAGCTGACGATGTAGCGACGGCAGGCCTCCACACCGAAGCGCTCCTGGATCCAGGAGATGGTGCGCAGGGTGGCCAGCACCTCCTCGGTGCGTTCGGAGAGCGTGCCGCCCGCCTCCAGTTCGGCGAGCGCGGCCGCGTGCACCTCGCTGTGCTGACGGATCTCCAGTTCGGCCAGGTGGAAACCGAAGGTCTCGGCCTGCCACACCACGTGCTGGAGTTCGCCGTAGGCCTGTCGTACGGCCCCGGCGGCGACCAGGGATTCCTGCACCAGGCGCAGGTCGGCGAGGAACGCTTCGGCGCCGGGGTAGGCGAGGTCGGCGTCGCGTTCGCGCGTGGCACGCAGCCGTGCGGTGGCCAGGAGCAGCAACTGGCGGTGGGGTTCGTTGGGCGAACGCTTCTCGACCTCGGCCATCAGCGACGGGTAGGCGGCCTTGGCCTCGGCGAGGGTGTCGAGCAGGCCCCGGTCGGCGGGGGTGAGGTTGGAGTAGACGGTGAGGGTGCGTCCCACCTGTTCGCAGGCCTTCTCCAGGGCACGGAGGACGTGTTCGGACTGGATGGTGACGGCTTCCCGGGTCACCTCGTGGGTGACGAACGGGTTGCCGTCACGGTCGCCGCCGATCCAGCTGCCGTAACGAACGAAGGGGGTGGCCCGGGGTGCGCGGGTGCCGGTGCCCTCGGGGTCGATGGCGGCGTCCAGGGTCCGATACACCTGCGGGATGGTGGAGAAGATCGTCTCGTCGAAGGCGGCCAGGGCGGTGCGCACCTCGTCCAGCGGGTCGAGCTTGGTGTAGCGAAGCTGCGAGGTGCGCCAGAGAAGGTCGATCTCCTCCAGAAGGCGACGGTGCGCCTCGCCCGCCGCGGTGCTGCCCTCGTGGGCGCCGTGCCAGGCGTCCAGTTCGGAGCTGACCCGCAGGATGGAGGTGGACACGGCGCGGCGTCGCGCCTCGGTGGGATGGGCGGTGAGGACCGGGTGGAACTCCATGCCCGCGACCAGCTCGGCGAGCCGTTCCTCGCCGCCGTCGCCCGCACGGATGGCGCGCACCGCGGCGGCCAGGGACTCGTGGGGCGGGTTCGCGGCGTCGTCGCGCTCGCGCAGGGCGCGCATGCGCTGGTGTTCCTCCGCCAGGTTGGCGAGGTGGAAGTAGACCGTGAACGCGCGGGCGACCTGCTTGGCGCGTTCCAGCGGCCAGGCACCGACGATCGCGGTGATCTCCTCGGTGGTGACGGAGCCGTCGCGGGCCCCGATCACGGCGTGGCGGAGTTTCTCGACATCGGCGAGCAGTTCCTCACCGCCGCTTTCGGCGAGGACCGTTCCGAGCATCTCGCCGAGCAATTTGACGTCATTCCTGAGCTGCTCGGGTACTTCCTGCCGGGCACTGTCACGTTCTGCGCTAACCGCTGTCATGTGGCCGACGATACCGAGATCGCCCCTGCGCACACACGGTCGGGGGTGTGTTCGTGCTCGCTTTGCCATCGCGTTAACAATTGTGCCGAGGGCGGGCGAATTCACAGCGGCTCACGCATTTTTCGGTATATCGGACGGCTTTCCCGCCCTTCCCGGCCCGACGCGCCCTCCTGACTCCGAGTCCACCCGGACCCCCCGACCCGACAAGTAAGCAAGGGGCACCTTCGGGCCCACGGGATCCCCGGAGCTACCCTGAGCAGTTATGGCCACCGAAGCCCCTGAACCGCTCTCCGCTTCCGAGATCGACATACACACGACCGCCGGCAAGCTCGCGGACCTGCAACGACGTAGGTACGAAGCCGTGCACGCCGGGTCCCGACGGGCTGTCGAAAAACAGCACGCGAAGGGCAAGATGACCGCGCGCGAGCGGATCGACGCACTGCTCGATCCCGGCTCGTTCGTGGAGTTCGACGCCCTGGCCCGCCACCGCTCGACCAACTTCGGGTTGGACGCCGACCGCCCCTACGGCGACGGCGTCGTGACCGGGCACGGAACCGTGGACGGGCGCCCGATCGCGGTGTTCAGCCAGGACGTCACCGTCTTCGGTGGATCACTGGGCGAGGTCTACGGTGAGAAGATCTGTAAAGCCCTCGACCACGCCCTCACCAACGGGTGCCCCGTGGTGGGCATCAACGAGGGTGGCGGCGCCCGCATCCAGGAGGGTGTGGTCGCGCTCGGGCTGTACGCCGAGATCTTCAAGCGCAACACCCACGCCTCAGGGGTGATCCCGCAGATCTCCCTGATCATGGGGGCCACCGCGGGCGGACACGTGTACTCGCCGGCCCTGACCGACTTCGTGGTGATGGTCGACAAGACCTCCCAGATGTTCATCACCGGACCCGACGTGATCAAGACCGTCACCGGTGAGGACGTGTCCATGGAGGAGCTGGGCGGCGCCGCCACCCACTCCGGCACGTCGGGCGTGGCCCACTACATGGGCGCCGACGAACAAGACGCCATCGACTACGTCAAGACGCTCCTGTCGCACCTGCCGGACAACAACCTTGAGGACCCGCCGAGTCTGGCCCCCGAGGAGGACCTCGGTGAAGAGGTCACCGACGGCGACCTGGCCCTGGACACCTTCATCCCGGACTCGGCCAACCAGCCCTACGACATCAAGCGGGTCATCGAGGCCGTCCTGGACGACGGTGACTTCCTGGAGGTGCACGAGCGCTTCGCGACCAACATCGTGGTGGGCTACGGCCGGGTGGACGGACGGTCCGTCGGTATCGTCGCCAACCAGCCGATGAGCTTCGCGGGTTGTCTGAACATCGACGCCTCCGAGAAGGCCGCCCGGTTCGTACGCACCTGTGACGCCTTCAACGTCCCGGTGTTGACCTTCGTGGACGTGCCCGGCTTCCTGCCCGGCACCGACCAGGAATGGGACGGCATCATCCGTCGTGGCGCCAAGCTCCTGTACGCCTACGCCGAGGCCACGGTCCCCCTGATCACGGTGATCACCCGCAAGGCCTTCGGCGGCGCCTACGACGTGATGGGCTCCAAGCACCTGGGCGCGGACATCAACCTGGCCTGGCCCACCGCGCAGATCGCGGTCATGGGCGCCCAGGGCGCGGTGAACATCCTGCACCGGCGCACCCTGGCCGGGGCCGAGGACGTCGAGGCCGAGCGGACCCGTCTGGTCGGCGAGTACGAGGACACCCTGTTGAACCCGTACGCGGCGGCCGAGCGCGGCTACGTCGACGGAGTCATCATGCCCTCCGAGACGCGGACCCAGATCGCCAAGGCGCTCAAGGCGCTGCGCAACAAGCGCAAGCAGCTTCCGCCCAAGAAGCACGGGAACATTCCGCTGTGAGCGCGCCGAACCCGTCATCGGACAGACCACCGCACCTGGTCGTGGTGCGCGGTGAACCCTCCGCCGAGGAGCTCGCCGCGCTCACGGCCGTGCTCACCGCCCGCGCGGCGGCGGCCCGTGCCGCGGCCGAGAAGGGCGAACCCGCGCGGTCCACGTCCGGATGGCGCGACCGATCACGCGGTATGCGTACCCCCTTGCGCCCCGGCCCCGGCGCCTGGCGCATGAGCACGAGATGAGCTTTGCCGTGCTCCTTCGTTCCCTAGACTCTTCGTTGAGCGGTCGGCGCGTGATCCGCTCCGCGCCCCAGCTGGAGGTTTTCCCATCGTGCGCAAAGTACTGATCGCCAATCGTGGTGAGATCGCCGTACGCATCGCCCGCGCCTGCCGTGACGCCGGCATCGAGAGCGTGGCCGTCTACGCCGAACCCGACCTGGACGCCCTGCACGTCAAGATCGCCGACCAGGCCCACTCGTTGGGCGGGTCCACCCCGGCCGACTCCTACCTGGCCATCGACAAACTCCTGGCCATCGCCGCCACCGCCGGCGCCGACGCCGTGCACCCCGGATACGGGTTCCTGGCCGAGAACGCCGAGTTCGCCCAGGCCGTCATCGACGCCGGCCTGACCTGGATCGGTCCGCCCCCGGCGGCGATCACCGCGCTGGGCGACAAGGTCCAGGCCCGCCACATCGCGCAGAAGGTCGGCGCCCCTCTGGTGGCCGGCACCCCCGACCCGGTCACCTCGGCCGAGGAGGTCGTGGCCTTCGCCCGAGAGCACGGGCTGCCGATCGCGATCAAGGCCGCCTTCGGCGGTGGCGGGCGCGGACTGAAGGTGGCCTACACCCTGGAAGAGGTCCCCGACGCCTACGAGTCGGCCGTGCGCGAGGCGGTGACGGCGTTCGGGCGTGGTGAGTGCTTCGTGGAGCGCTACCTGGACAAGCCCCGGCACGTGGAGACCCAGTGTCTGGCCGACGCCCACGGCAACGTCGTGGTGGTCTCCACCCGCGACTGCTCGCTGCAGCGCCGCCACCAGAAACTGGTGGAGGAGGCCCCCGCGCCGTTCCTCGATCAGGATCAGATGGAACGCCTGTACGCCTCCTCCAAGGCCATCCTCAAGGAGGCCGGGTACGTGGGCGCGGGCACCTGTGAGTTCCTGGTCGGTGTCGACGGCACCATCTCCTTCCTGGAGGTCAACACCCGTCTGCAGGTCGAGCACCCCGTCACCGAAGAGGTGACCGGTATCGACCTGGTGCGGGAGATGTTCCGCGTCGCCGACGGCGAGGAACTGGGTTATGACGACCCGGCCGTGCGCGGCCACTCCTTGGAGTTTCGGATCAACGCCGAGGACCCGGGCCGGGGCTTCATGCCGGCCCCGGGCACCATCACCGAGCTGTCCCTGCCCACCGGCCCGGGGGTGCGGGTGGACACCGGTTGCGAGGCCGGGTTCACCGTCCCGCAGGCCTTCGACTCGATGGTGGCCAAGCTGATCGTGACCGGCCGCACCCGCGCCGAGGCGTTGCAGCGCTCCAGGCGGGCGTTGGCCGAGTTCACCGTCGGTGGGATGCCCACCGTGATCCCCTTCCACCAGGCCGTGGTGACCGACGAGGCGTTCGCCCCCGCCGACCCCGACCAGGAGTTCGGGGTCTACACCCGCTGGATCGAGACCGAGTTCGAGAACACGATCACCCCGTGGGAGGGCGAGGCGGGTTCCGCCGAGCCGGCCGAGCGGGAGACCGTGACCGTGGAGGTCGGCGGTAAGCGCGTGGAGGTGGTCCTGCCCGCTTCCCTGGGCGTGGCCGCCGCCCCCGCCACCGATGGCAGGAGGAAGCGCGCCCCCCGTAAGGGCGGCGGCGCGGCGGTGGTCAGTGGTGACGCGTTGGTCTCACCGATGCAGGGCACCGTGGTCAAGGTCGTGGCCGAGGAGGGCGCCCAGGTCGCCGAGGGTGACACGGTGGTGGTCATCGAGGCCATGAAGATGGAGCAGCCGTTGAGCGCGCACAAGGCCGGTGCGGTGACCGGGTTGAAGGTCGCCCCGGGCGAGACCGTGGGCAACGGCGCCATCATCTGCGAGATCAAGGACGCCTGAGCGTCGGTTCGTTCCAGGGGCGTCGCGGGCGGGTCCCGCGGCGCCCCTGCGCCGTCCGGGCCCTTCGGGGTGATCCTCATCGCCCTCGAAAGCGGGAAGATCCAGCACAGCAAGGCTTCCGGGTCGAGGTGCGACAGAAATCGTTCGAGGGCGTATGGAAAACATAAGGAAACCGGACTAGTGTTCTCGATCGTGACGAACATCTGGGGACTGACACGAAGGTGGCACATCGACCTGTGCCGCTTCGCCAGCCACGCGTGTAGCTAGGTCCACGCGCGCCCGTCCGGGCTGCGCGCCGCCACGCCTTCCCCGTCGTCACCATCCTTTCCGGTGACACCCACCCGTTTCCCCTAGCCGGAGTCCTCGTACGCCCGCACACCATGGCGTGCCCTCGTTCCGGCATCTCGCTTGGAGCCACTTCCGTGTCCACTCAGACCGACCAGGTCAAGCAGAGGCGGCGCTTTCCGCTTCCGTCCTTCGGAGTCCAGGTCCTCCTCGGCCTCGTCCTCGGCCTCGCCCTCGGTGTGGTCGCCCTCCAGATCGGACCGGTGGGCGACGGTGAGCCGAACTGGCTCGCCACCACCCTGGAGACCATCGGCAGCACCTTCGTCACCCTGCTGCGCACGATCGTGCCGCCGCTGATCGTCCTCGCCGTCATCTCCTCCATCGCCAACCTGCGCAACGTCACCAACGCCGCGCGTCTGGCCTGGAAGACCCTTCTGTGGTTCGCGATCACCGCGCTGGTCTCGGTCGCCATCGCCATCGCCCTCGGGCTGGCGATCCGTCCCGGCCTCAACAGCGCCGTGGACGACTCCAACCTGGCCGAACCGTCCAGCCACGGTTCCTGGCTCGCGTTCATCGAGAGCCTGGTGCCGGCCAACTTCCTGGGTCTGGCCGCCGAGACCAACGCCGACGACCTGAGCACCTCCCTCAGCTTCAACGCCCTGCAGCTGATCGTCATCGCGGTCGTGCTGGGCATCGCCGCCATCAAGGTCGGCAAGCCGGCCGAGCCCTTCATCAACTTCACCGAGTCGACCCTGCAGGTCGTGCTCAAGGCGCTGTGGTGGGTCATCCGCCTGGCCCCGATCGGCACCGTGGGTCTGCTGGGCAACGCCGTCTACAGCTACGGCTGGACCACCATCGGCGCACTCGGCAAGTTCACGATCACCATCTACGTCGGCCTGGCGCTGGTGCTGTTCGTCGTCTACCCGCTGGTCGCCCTGGTCAACGGGCTCTCGCCCGCCAAGTACTTCTCCGGAGTGTGGCCCGCGGTCCAGCTGGGCTTCGTGTCCCGCTCCTCGATGGGCACCATGCCCGTCACCCAGCGGGTCACCGAGCAGAACCTGGGCGTGCCCCGCTACTACTCGGCGTTCGCGGTGCCGTTCGGCGCGACCACCAAGATGGACGGTTGCGCCGCGATCTACCCGGCGATCTCGGCGATCTTCGTCGCCCAGTTCTTCGGGATCGATCTGGCGTTCACCGACTACCTGCTGATCGTGTTCGTCTCGGTCATCGGTTCGGCCGCGACCGCGGGCACCACCGGCGCCACGGTCATGCTCACCCTGACCCTGTCCACGGTGGGCCTGCCCCTGGAGGGCGTGGGTCTGCTGCTGGCCGTCGACCCGATCCTGGACATGGGGCGCACCGCGACCAACGTCGCCGGTCAGGCCCTGATCCCGGCCGTCGTCTCCAAGCGCGAGGGCATCCTCGACCTTGTCCGCTACAACGCCCCCCGGGGTTCCACCGGCTTCGTCCCGCTGGACGAGCCGGGCACCCTGTCCGCCGAGGAGCGGTCCGCCGAGGCGGAGGAGCGCGACCCCGAGGCCGAACGCGCCACCGCCGGTACGAGCGCGAAGAGCTAGCCCTCGCGCACGAACCGATCAAGAGGCCCGTCGGAAGTGTTCCGACGGGCCTCTTCGCGTCGGGTACCCGTGTGACCTGGCGACCTCGATGGAGAAACCGCGCACATCGGCCCGTCTTCGGGAACTGAGCGGGTCTCCTGTTCGTCACCGTGGATAAGGGAGGCGAGAGGAACGAAATGTCGCACCGCTTGGTAAGAACCACAGTGCTGACCGCCGGACTCGCGGCGGCGGTGATGACCGCGGCGGCGATGCCCGCCGCGGCTGACACCGAGATCGAGGCACCCACCACCCAGGAGATCGTCGAGGAGCTGGAGGGCGACGGTGTCTTCATCGACCCGTCCATCGAGCAGATCTCCACCGCCGACGAGGGAGCCCTGGAAGCCGCGGCAGAGGCCGCGGACTCCCCCGTCTACTACGTGATCCTGCCCTTCGAGGCCGCCACTTCCGAGGCCGGGGTCAACACGCTCATGGCCCCCGTCATGTCCGAGGTCGGTGACGGCGCCTACGGGATCCTGGGCGGTAGCGACCACTTCTACGTGACCTCCCCGAACCTGGACGACACCGAGGCGATCCGGGAGACCGCGCTCAACGATGGCGGCAACCAGATCGACACCCTCGCCGCGGTGCCACAGGCCGTGGAGACCACCGAGGCCCCGGCCGAGGCGCCCGGAGGTGGCGGTTCCGGTCTGGTGATGCTGGTCATCCTCGCACTGGTCGTCGCGGCCGGCGGCTGGTACGTGTACAAGAGCCGGCAAAAGCGCGAGGCCGAGAAGGCCAAGCAGCTCCAGGAGATCAAGCAGATGGCCACCGAGGACGTCGTACGCCTCGGCGAGGACGTCGCCCGACTGGAGATCGACCTCTCGGCGGTGGACGAAGCGACCCGCAACGACTACTCGCGGGCCATGGACTCCTACGACCAGGCCAAGTCGCTGCTGGACACCATCCAGGAGCCGGAGCAGATCAAGGCGGTCACCGGCGCTTTGGAGGACGGCCGGTACTACATGACGGCCACCCGGGCCCGGATGAACGGCGACCCGGTACCCGCGCGACGCGGCCCCTGCTTCTTCAACCCACAGCACGGCCCGTCCAGCGAGGACGTCACCTGGGCACCGCCCGGTGGCTCTCCCCGTTCGGTCACCGCGTGCCCCGTGTGCGCCCAGGCGGTGCGCACCGGAGGACAGCCGGACGTGCGCATGGTGGAGGTCGACGGTGACCGTCGTCCCTACTACGAAGCCGGTCCGGCCTACGCCCCCTACGCGGGCGGCTACTTCGGCATGAACATGATGATGGGCATGTTCACCGGCATGATGATGGGCTCCATGATGGGGTCGATGATGGGCGCCGGGATGATGGGCGCGGGCATGGAGGACGCCGGTGGCGACCTCGGTGGCGGCGACTTCGACGGCGGTGGCGACTTCGGGGACTTCGGCGGCTTCGACTTCTGACGCCTGACGACGAACGAGGGCCCCGGGAACGGTTCACACCGTTCCCGGGGCCCTTCGTCGTCTCACTCGGCGGGAACGAACGTCTCCGCCCGTTCGAGCACCCACCGGCGCACCGCCTCGGCGGTCTGCGCCGGGGGCGTACCCGTGGTGTCCAGCAGGGTCAGCGGCGCTTCGAGCCGGTCGGCCTCGGCCACCAGCCACTCCTGGTACTCCAGGGTCTCGTCGACACGTTCCCGGTCCCAGTCCCGCCAGGCCGGTCGGGACAGCAGCCGACGGGCGAGGACCTGCGGGTCGCAGGTGAGCACCAGGTAGTGCACCCCGTCGAACAGGGCCCGCTCGGGCAGGTACTCCAACTCCGGTGGCGCCACCGTCCCGCACAGCACGACGGGCCGCCCGCTCTGTTGCACCATGGCGGCGGTACGCAGCCAGGTGGAACGGAACAGACGGTGGTCGTCGGCGGGGTCCCGTAGGCCGCCCACCCACAGCAGGTCCTGTTCGAGGACGACGAAACGGTCGCTCAACCCGGTCAGCAGGGCACGGGCCACGGTGGACTTCCCGGTCCCGCTGGGCCCGGCCACGCACAGCAACGGCAACCGCTGGAAGGGCCGGGTGTGCCCGCAGGAGGCACAACGCAGCAGATGCGGTCCCGCGCTCGTGTCCGGCTCGGGATCCCAATCGCCGCAGTGTCCGCAGATCAAGGGGTGCATGGTCGACTCACCACCCGGATCAGTCGAAGAGCTGTTCCAGGAAACCCTTGCGCCGACGGCGGTAGGGCCGGGGCGAGTCACGGTAGCCGCGGTATCCACGTGGGGAGTCCGGTCGGTAACCACCCGGAGAGTCGGGGTAGGCACCTCGGCCGCGGCTCGGGCTGTAGGGGTCCGGGGGCGGTGGCATGGTCGGAGCGGACGGCGTGATGCCGTAATGGCGCTCTTCGGCGGTGACGATGCGCTCCAGTTCACCCCGGTCGAGGAAGATGCCCTGACAACCGTCGCAGCGGTCGATATGGACGCCTTGACGGTCGAAGGTGCGCATTGGACTTTGGCATTTCGGGCAGATCACGCCCGAAGGCTAGGAGGATTCCCGTCAAAAACGGTTAAAGACCTGACCGGAACCCGCCGTGTGTCCTGCACAGATCCACACGGCGGGCGGGTTCCGCGGTTACTCGGGCGAGGCCAGCATGAGGGAGCGGGCCGCCTCGGTGACGCTGCCGGACAGCGACGGGTACACGGAGAAGGTGTGCGCGATGTCGTCCACGGTCAGGCGCTGCTGGACCGCTATCGACACACCCAGGATGAGCTCACTGGCGCGCGGGCCCACGATGACGCCGCCCAGGACGATGCCGGTGTGCTGACGACAGATGAGCTTGACGAAGCCCTCCTTGACCTGGGTCATCTTGGCGCGCGGGTTGGTGTTGAGCGGCAGGGTCACGATCCGGCCGTCCACCCGACCACTGCGGATGTCGTCCTCGCTGATGCCCACCGCGGCCAGTTCGGGGTGGGTGAACACGGTGGAGGCGACGGTGGACAGCTGGAGCGGGGCCACGGCCTCGCCCAGGGCGTGCCACATCGCGATGCGTCCCTGCATCGCGGCGACGGACGCCAGCATGTTCACGCCGGTGCAGTCACCGGCGGCGTAGACACCGGGGACGGTGGTGCGGGAGACCCGGTCCACCTCGACGAAGCCGCCGTCGCCAAGACCGACCCCGGCCTCCTGCAGGCCCAGTCCGTCGGTGTTGGGGATCATGCCGACGGTCATGAGGCAGTGGCTGCCGTCGACCGTGCGACCGTCGGAGAGGGTGACGCGTACGCCGTCCTCGGTGCGTACCACCGACTCGGCGCGGGTCTGGCTGAGGACCGTCATGCCACGGCGGGCGAAGACGCCCTCCAACACCTGGGCGGCGTCGGAGTCCTGGGTGGGCATGACCAGCTTGCGCGAGGAGACGAGGGTGACGTCGGAGCCCAGCGCCTGGTAAGCACTGGCGAACTCGGCCCCGGTGACACCGGAACCGACCACGATGAGCCGCTCGGGAAGTTCCTCCAGGTCGTAGAGGTGGCGCCACGTGAGGATGCGTTCCCCGTCCGGCACCGCGGTGGGCAGCTCACGGGGGTGGGCTCCCGTGGCCAGCAGGATGACGTCGGCGCGGATGCGCTGGTCGCCGACGGCCACGATGTGCGGGTCGACCAGGCGGGCCTCGCCGACCAGGACGTCGACCCCCTCCTTGACCAGGCGCGCTCGGGTGTCCTCGGACTGGGCCCGGGCCAGGCGCTTGATCCGACCGTTCACGTGCCGGATGTCGACCTCGACCGCCTGCTCGCCCTCCGCGACCTCGGGGATGTTGATGCCCAGGAACGACGACTCGCGTACATAGGTCGTACGGGTGGAGGTGGCGATGAGGCTCTTGGAGGGAACGCAGTCGGTGAGGACGCAGGCGCCGCCGATGCCGTCGCGTTCCACCACCGTCACGTCCGCGCCGAGCTGCGCTGCGACCAATGCCGCCTCGTAGCCCCCGGGCCCGCCACCGATGATCACGACCTTCGTCACGCTGCCTCACTCCCTCTGCCGGTGATGCGCCATGCCCGTTCCCGGTCCGGGTGGACATTCGGGCACGACAGGCCACCACTAGGATTTATCGCTTTCCTCCATTGTCGGCCATACGGACCGCCGAAAACCGCAGGCGCCCCGCACGTCACCGCCCCGCACGCAGGTGGCCCCTCGTGTCCGAACCCACGACCTGCCCGGATGCGACGAACACCACCCGTGGGCACCAGGGGAGTTCACCAACGGTGACCGATTCGTTCGCCTCCGTTCCGACTCAGAACGCCCACCAGGCCGACACCACCACAGAGCGTTGCGTTCCGGAGTTATGTGATGACCCAGCGATAGCATCCGACTTGTGAGTGAATCAGAGCAACGGACGACCGGTGACGCGAAGGCGCTGGCGACGGAGGCGGCCAAGGAGCTGCTCACCCGGGCCGGCGCCGACAGTTTCGACGCCCTGGTGGTGCTCGGCTCCGGCTGGACCGGAGCGGTCGACACCCTGGGTTCGGCGGACATCGAGTTCGACGCCGTCGAACTACCCGGGTTCGTCGAACCCACCGCCGAGGGACACAGCGGACGCGTCCGCAGCATGTGGGTGGGCGACAAGCGCGTGGTCGCGTTCATGGGGCGGGTGCACATGTACGAGGGGCACGACGCGATGACGGTCGCGCACGCCGTGCGCACCGGCATCGCCGCCGGCGCCGAGGTGGTCGTGCTCACCGGATCATCCGGTTCCCTGCGCACCGACTTCGCGCCCGGGCAACCGGTGATCCTGCGCGACCACATCAACCTGACCGCGCGGTCGCCCCTGGTGGGCCCCGACTTCGTGGACATGAGCGCGGCCTACAGCACGCGACTGCGCGAGATCGCCCGCGAAGTGGACGCGTCACTGCCCGAAGGCGTGTACGTGGCGACCTCGGGTCCGCAGCTACAGACCCCGGCCGAACTCAAGATCCTGCGTCAGGCGGGCGCGGACGTGGTGGGGCGGTCGATCGCCCTGGAGACCGTCGCGGCCGTGGAGATGGGCGCCGAGGTCCTCGGGTTGACCATCGTCAGCAACGACGCGGCCGGCGCGGTGTTCGAGCCGTTCGAGGAGGGGAGGGCGCTGGAGATCGTCGAGCGGCGCTCCCACCGCCTCGGCGAACTCATCAACCGCGTCCTGACCTCCTTCTGAACCCCGCCGAACACGAGACGCCGAACATGGGAAAGGCCCGGTCGTGACCGGGCCCTCTCGTTTCGCGCCTCATACCAGAGGTGGGATTCAGGGCACCTCCGACCGGAACCGACGTGGTCGGTACCGGCGTGGCGAGCGTACACCCCGAGGCCATGGGGTGGACGGTACCGACCTTGGTTCCGGTCGGAGGTGGTGCTTTCCCCGGTGTGCCGCCGCGCGGGATCCCCGCAGACCCCGTTGGACTCGCGACGAGCGACACCTCTTACTTCCCATTATTCGGTTGAACCGCGCGCGTGCCTTGGAAAGAAGGTCCGGGTGGGTGGCCATCCGCGCGAAGCCCGCCCACCCGGAACACTCTCCCTTAGGCATGCCTAACCTAACCAGAACTTCCAGGTGCGCGTCAACCCCGAATTCGGCGAAGACGGAACCCGGCCGCCCGCCGTGCGGGGACCGGGTTCGATCCGGGGAAAGCGTGACTCAGGTCAGCAGCAGGACCGCCACGAGCTGCACCACGGCGGCCACCCCGACCACGATCACCTCCAAGGGGACCATCGTCTGCGGTCGGTCCTCGGCGCCCAACGCGGCGGGGCCCTCCTCGGCGACCACCTTGATGGGTCCGGGCAGCGGACGCGCCTTGTACCGCTCGGCGTCCTGGCGCAGGTCCCGCGCGATCAGTTCCACCGGGCGCATCTTGGTGGGATCCTCGTCCTCGCCCGAATCCAGGTAGCCGGAGTCCCGGCGCAGGTTCTCCCGGACCTTGGCCCGCTTGGTCTCCCGCAGCGGCCAGGAACGGAACTCGCCCTCGGGCGTGTGCACCCGCAGCACGTCCACGACGTCCACCCACACCACGGACGCCCAGGGCACGAACGTCTCCCGCAACGGGTTGACCATCCTGATCCCCCGTGGGGTGGAGACCACCCGAGGGCGCAGCCAGGCCAGGTAGACGCACGCGACGGTCAGCAGCAGGACCGAACCGGCGATCCAGGCCATCCGGTCGCTGCCCCGCAGCACCAGGTCCACCAACAGCAGGGCCGCGATGACGATCCACACGATCGCCATCACCCGAGAGGAGGTGGAGGCGTGGGTGACGGTGGCGCCCCGGGCGCCGTCTCTACCCGATGTCATCAGTTCGTCGCCCACTTCAACTGCGCGAACCCCGGCTTGATGATCCCGTTGATCAGCGACAACCGCTCGTCGAAGGGCAGGAACGCCGACTTCATGGCGTTGACCGTGAACCACTGCAAGTCGTCCCAGCCGTAGCCGAACGCCTCGCTGAGCTTGGCGAACTCCTCCGACAGGGTGACGCCGCTCTGGAGCCGGTTGTCGGTGTTGACGGTGACCCGGAAGCGCAGGTCGCGCAGCAGCCCGATCGGGTGTTCGGCGATGGAATCGGCGGCACCGGTCTGGATGTTGGAGCTCGGGCACATCTCCAGCGGCACCCGCTTGTCCCGCACGTACTGGGCCAACCGGCCCAGGCGCGGGGCACCGTTCTCCTCGACGGTGATGTCGTCGATGATGCGCACGCCATGGCCGAGACGGTCACAGCCGCACCACTGGAGCGCCTCCCAGATGGAGGGCAACCCGAACGCCTCACCGGCGTGGATGGTGAAGTGGAAGTTCTCCCGACGCAGGTACTCGAACGCGTCCAGGTGTCGGGTGGGCGGGTTGCCGGCCTCCGCCCCCGCGATGTCGAAACCGGACACGCCCTGGTCGCGGTAGCGGACCGCCAACTCGGCGATCTCCGAGGAGCGCGCCGCGTGCCGCATCGCGGTCACCAGCTGCCCGGTGCGGATGTCGTTCCCGGCGTCGGCCGCACGCTTGCGCCCCAGGTCCAGCCCCTCCTGGACGGCCTCGACGACCTCCTCCAGGCTGAGCCCGGCCTCCAGGTGCTGTTCGGGAGCGTAGCGCTGCTCGGCGTAGACCACGCCGTCGGCGGCCAGGTCCTCGGCCGCCTCCGCGGCGACCCGCACCAGGGACTCACGGGTCTGCATGACCGCCGTGGTGTGGGCGAAGGTCTCCAGGTACCGCTCCAGCGAACCGGAGTCGGAGGCCTCCCGGAACCAGTGGCCCAGTTCCTCCGCGTCGTAGGTGGGCAGTCCCTTGTAGCCCGTCTCGCGGGCGAGTTCCACCACCGTGGACGGACGAAGACCGCCATCGAGGTGGTCGTGGAGGAGCACCTTCGGCGCCCTCCGGATCTGTTCGACAGTCAGTGGCTGATTCATCTCATCAGGATGCCACTGGGAGGTGAGCGCACCCGACGGGGCGGCACGAAGTTGCCGAGAATCCGGCAGAAGCCACCGGTCGGGTACTGGTCAGGCGAGCGCCTCTCGGTCCGCGTGCACGCCCTCGCGGGTGATGTCCCACAGCGCGGTGAGCGCGGTGGTGACCATGAAGCGGGTGCCCACGCCGATGGCGCGCTCGTCGACGTCGAAGGTGCCCCGATGCAGATCGAGCATGGGACCGTCCCAGTCCGGGGAGTGGGTGCCCAGCCGGGCCAACGCACCGGGAGCGTGCTCCAGGTACCAGGCGAAGTCCTCCCCGCCCAGGCTCTGCGCGGTGGGGGCGACCGCGTCGGGGCCCAGTGCCAGGGTGACGGCCTCGCGCATGATGTCGACGCTGGTGGCCTCGTTGATGGTGGGCGGCACTCCACGACGGTAGGTGACCTCGGTGTCGGCTCCGTAGGCGGACGCCACCGACTCCACCAGCCCCTTGACGATGTCGGGGGCCTGGTGCCAGGCCTCGTCGTCCAGGCAGCGCACGGTGCCCTCGGCCACGGCGTCGTCGGGGATGACGTTGGGGGCCGAACCGGCGCTGATGCGGCCCCAGACCAGGCTGAACCCGGCCCGTGGGTCGATGCGTCGGGACAGCACCGCGGGAAGTTCGGTGACCACCTTGCCCAGGGCGTAGACCAGGTCGGAGGTCAGGTGCGGACGGGCGGTGTGGCCGCCCGGTCCGGACAGGCGGACCAGGAGTTGGTCACAGGCGGCGGTGATGCCACCCGTGCGCAGCCCCACCCTGCCGACCATCAGCCGGGGGTCGCAGTGCAGGGCGAAGACGCGCTGTACGTCCTCCATCCCGCCGGCGTTGACCACCTCCACCGCCCCGCCGGGCAGCTCCTCGGCGGGCTGGAAGAGGAGCCGCACTCGGCCGGGCAGCGCACCCGCACGGGCCTGCTGGGCGAGGAAGATCCCCGTGGCCAGCAGGACCGTGGTGTGCACGTCGTGTCCGCAGGCGTGCGCGGCGCCCGGGACGGTGGAGCGGTAGGGGACGTCCTTCTCGTCCGCCAGGGGGAGGGCGTCGATGTCGGCGCGAAGGGCGACCAGGGGGCCGGGGCCCTCACCGACGTCACAGATCAGACCGGTGCCCTGGGGCAGTTCCTTGGGTTCCAGACCGACCGCGCGAAGACGTTCGGCGAGACGACCCGTGGTGCGGTGCTCGGCGAACGCGAGCTCCGGGTGCATGTGCAGGTCCCGGCGGAAGCCCGTGAGCTCCCGTTCATGGCGCGCCAGAAAAGCGGTCAACTGTTCCGGCAGGTCACGTCCCCGCATGGAGGGTCCCCTCTATTACTTCACACGTCGTTATCGTGCGCCGGCTCCGTCACCGACGCCGACCGTGGCACGGGTGGGGTCCGCGTCGAACTCGCCGGCCAGCAGGTCCACGACGTCCTGGAGCGAGCCTCCCTGGGAGACGACCGCACGCTGGCGTTCGTAGGAGGCGCCCTTGTCCAGGATCTCGGAGATCAGGTCCAGGTCCTCCGCGCAGCCCAGGCGGGCGGCGACCGGGGTCAACTCGCGGACCAGCTCGTACAGGTCGTCCCGGATCGGGACGGTGGTTCCGTACGAGTCCGTGATGACACGAGCGTCGAGTCCGTAACGGGTGGCCCGCCACTTGTTGTCGTTCACCACCCAGGACGGCGGGCTGGGCAAGCCGTACCCGCGGTCGAGCTGGTGATCGAACAACTCCACCAGGCTCTGGGAGAGAGCGGCGGCCATTCCCACCTCGCGCAAGGTGGGAATCCCGTCGAACATCCGGATCTCGATGGTGCCGAAGTCCGGGTGCGGACGGATGTCCCACCACACTTCCTTGATAGAGGCGATGGTACCTGCCTTGAGAAGGGTTTCGAGGTATTCCTCGAAAGCCGGCCAACCAGGGAGGTTGGGCGGCGGACCGGAGGTGGGGAGGGCACCGAAGACAATGGACCGCGCGGAGGCCAGTCCCGTGTCATATCCACCCCAGAATGGGGACGAAGCACTCAAAGCAAGAAAATGAGGGATGTACTTCGTGAGCGCGTTCACGATCGGAATGGCCTTCTCCTGGCCGCGCACCCCGACGTGCACATGAACGCCACAGGTGAGGATGCGCCGGGCCAACCACTGCATCTGCTCCACCAGCTCGCCGTAGCGCTCGCCCGGACTGAGCGACTGGTCCTGCCAGTGGTCCATCGGATGCGTGCCCGAACACGTCAGGACGGCGCCACGGGGCTCCAGCACCTCACGCATCCGGCCGACGTTGCGGGCGAGGTCGCGCTTGGCCTCCTCCACCGTCTCGCAGATCCCCGTCACCACCTCGATCTGGGACTGCATGAGTTCGTGGCGCAGCGGGGGTACCGCCGCGTCGGCACTGAGGTCCGGGAGTTCCGCGAGGAGTTCCCGCGCCTCCTGACGCAGGTGGCGACTGTTCCGATCGACGATCTGGAGTTCCCACTCCACGCCTAACGTCGCACGTTCGGATGACTTGAATGCGATTCCCATCTGCCCTCCGCAAGGTGTGGACGACCCTTCGGCCGTCTCACCGCTCAGCCCGGCGCACCGATTCGACCGGGACACGGGAGGACTACCCACCGTAAGCGTCGCGCATACGGACTTCAGGGCCAATAAACGGAGGAAATCACCCGCCGGAACCCTTTTTCACGGGCTTCCCATCCCGCCCGCGTCGCATTACCGAAGCCACTCCGATCGCGGTGGCGCCCGCCCCCATCAGCGACAATCCGTAGGCGAGGGTCCGACGGGCCCATCGACGCTCGGCCAGTGCCTTCTCGCTCGGGCGCAGCACCGGGGTCGGTCGTGTCCAATCCACCCCGGTCTCGTCCGGGCTCGGCAGCGAACCCGTGTACGGCGGCGGTATCGGCAGCCAGGTCGCCGTCCACGCCGCGCTGAACATCACCACGCGCATGACCAGGTTGATCCAGACCAGCAACCCCACCAGGACCGCGAAGGACGCGTACACCGGGTTGGCGAGCGTTCCGGCCAGCAGCGTCGCCGCCAGGGTCTTGAGCACCTCGAACCCGACCGCGCCCAGCAGAGCGCCCCGCCACATCATCCGGGTCGGCCGCCCCGTCCCCGACAACAGCGTGAACACCAGCAGGAACAGGCAGGTGTTCACGGCGATGGCGATCACCAACGCCAGGGCCCGCAACAGGAGGTTGGCCGGCAACGACTCGTCCAGGTCCACCAGGGACAACAACCAGACCGTCGCGGTCTGCATGACGCTGGTGAAGGCCACGGTGAACAGCAACGCCATGCCGAGCCCGAGCATCACCAGCAGATCGCCCAGCTTGCGCAGCACGGCGTTGGGGCCCTGTTTGACGCTCTTCAGCCAGATCGAGTGCAGCGCCTCGCGCAACGCCGCGACCGAGTTCAGCCCCGCGTACAGCAGACCGAGCGCCCCGATCACACTCGCGCCCACACGGGCGTCCGCGATCTGATCCATGGGCAGCTGCCGGGACAACCCCGGCAGCACCTCGTCGAGCGCGCCCTCCAGGTAGTGGGTGAGCTCCACCTGGCGAGCCGCCAGGAAACCCACGACCGCGAAGGCCAACGCCAACAGCGGGAAGAAGGACAGGAACGCGAAGTAGGTGACAGCGCCGGCCAACTGGTTGCCGTTGCGGTCCGTGTAACGCTCGCCGGCCCGCACCAGGTGGTCGAAGGCCGGAGATCGGTGCCGCAACCCCCAGTAGGCGTCCATCGCCATGTTCCGGTAGCGACCGGCCATGTCCTTGGCCCGATCCAAGACGCCGGCCATCGTCCTCCCTGTGTCCTGCCGGGCCTCCGCCGGCGCTTTGGCGTGTTCGGGCGCCCGAACGGAAGACCCCGTGATCCCCGGTGGATTCGCAACCCTAGCCTTGCCCCGGCCGACAAGGGAAAACCCCCCGCCCGGGCGGTACCGAACGCACGGCAGACTTGGACCCTGGATCAGCGGAGGCGACGGAGGTCGGGACGTGGGTGTCACCGGGGCGCGGTTGCGCGCGGTGTTGGGCGCGGGCGAGGGCGGCCCGGTCGGGACGTGGCCGGAGGCCGCGCCCGGGCCCACCGCGCTGACGGCCGGGTTCGTGAAGTGGTTCGGTGTCGAACCCTCCGGGCTCTGGCGCGCGCCGGGACGTGTGGCGTTGATGGGCGAGCACAACGCCGCCGTCGGAGGGCCCGCCCTGTTCGTCGCCCTTCCGTGGGGGATCACCGCGGCGATCGACGTTTCCGACGACGGTCGCACGCGAACGGCGACGCCCAACGGCCCGCTGAGCGATCGGCACCGGGCCACGCGTGAGGTGGCGGCCGTCGCGGCCTCCGCGCGCGCCTGTGGCCGGCTGGGCGACGGTCAGGGGATCCGGGTGATGTTCGGCGCGGATCTACCCGCGCACGCCTCCCTCGGACACTCCGCGGCGCTGGGCGCCGCCGTGACCCTGGCGCTGGCGGACCTGTCCGGGTCCGACCCGACCGAGGAGGTACCGGTGTCCAGGCGCGTGTGCCTGGACGCCGAGGCCGGTCGGGTCGTCCGGGTGAACCAGGGCAGCGGCCGCACCGCGCTCTTCCCCTTCGACCTGGCCGCGGCCGACCTGCGCCTGGTCGTCGTCGACACCGGCGCACTCCCCCGGCGCGACCTCAGGCCGGTCCGTGCCGCCGAACTGTCCCGGGCCCAGGAACTCCTGGGTCCGCTTCGGGCGATCCAGGACCTGCGGGCGACCCTGCGCAGGATCCAGAACCCCGTGCTGCGCGACCGGGTGGAGTTCGCCGTCACCGAGACCCACCGGCTCAACGCGGCGGTCGGACTGCTGCGGACCGACCGGTTCGGCGAGGTCGGTCCGATCCTGTCCTCGTCCCACCTGTCCCTGCGCAAGTTCGAGCTGCCGCTGCCGGCGGTGGAGGTGGCCGTGGAGGCCGCCGCGCTCGCGGGCGCCCGCGGTGCCCGGATGACCGGCTGGGCGGGAACCTGCTTCGCCCTGGTCCCGTCCGATCGGGTGGCGGACGTCACCCACGGGGTGATCGAAGCGTTCCGCCGCAGAGGCCGTCCCGAACCCCGTGTACGGGTGGCCGTGCCTTCGGAGGGCGCTCGCAGGGTGGCCTGATCCCGATCTCCGGGAGAGGTCGCCCCCTCTTTCCACTCTTAACCGGGATCGAAGCGAACCGGAATACTCTGTCAGCGATCACAAGGGACATAGGACATCAAGAGCGACACACGGCGCGGACCAGATAGGCGAACCCATGGCTGACCGACGACATCGGGGGGAACCCGGCTCGACCGGCGAACACAACAGAGGTGGCGTGTTCCGACGTTCCGGCGACCCCGAGAAGCCGGACGCTTTCGAGAAGCTCTACCGCTCGCGCGAGTCCGAGCAGCGTGTGGTGGGCGAGACCCGTCGCCTTCCCCCCGCCGACCAGGTGCCCCCGCACCGCCCCCGCAAGAGACGCACCCACAGCAGCGGACGCGAGTACGACGGCCGCGGCATCCAGCGTCGCGCGAAGGAGCAGCGCAAGAAGCGCTTCCGCAACACCCTGGTCGTCCTGTTGGTCCTGCTGCTGGTGGTGCCCGGAGGCTTCTACCTGTGGGCGAACTCGCGGCTGGAACGCGTGGAGGCCCTGCAGGACTACGAGGGCCGTCCGGACAGCGCTCGCGGCACCACGTACATGATCGTGGGCTCCGACAGCCGCGAGGGCATGGACGAGGAACAGATGCAGGAGTTGGCCACCGGCAACGCCGAGGGCCGCCGCACCGACACCATCATGATCCTGTACGTGCCGCGCGACGGCGAACCCACGATCGTGAGCGTGCCCCGCGACTCCTACGTCCCGATGCCCATCCCCGGCTACGCGGACAACAAGATCAACACGGCCTTCGCCGACTCGGTGTGCGGCGCCGACGAGGAGGGTGAGGAGGTCTGCGGTGGTCCCGCTCCCCTGGTCCAGGCCTTCGAACAGGCCTCGAACGTGCGGATCGACCACTACGTCGAGATCGGCATGGGCGGCTTCGTCGACCTGGTCGACGCCGTCGGCGGCGTGGAGCTGTGCCCCGAGGAACCGATGGCGGACCCGAAGGCGGGCCTGGACATCGAGGCGGGCTGCCAGGAGATGGACGGCGGTACCGCGCTGGGTTACGTCCGTACCCGAGCCACCCCCCGCGCCGACCTGGACCGGATCCAGCGTCAGCGCGAGTTCTTCTCCGCGCTGATCCAGGAGGCCAGTGCCCCCTCCACACTCTTCAACCCCTTCCAGTCCGTCCCCCTGGTGCTCGCCGGCACCGACACGTTCATGGTCGACGAGGGCGACAAGCTGCGTCACCTGGCGACGATGCTGCTGGCTATGCGCGGCGGCACCCAGACCACGGCGGTGCCGGTCGGTGAGACCCCCACCCTGGACGGCGTGGGTTCGGTCGTGCTGTGGGACGAGGGCCGGTCGCAGCTGATGTTCGACGCCATGAACGAGGGCGAGCCGATCCCCGAGGAGGCCATGCAGGACTGATCCGGATCGGCGGCACCGTCGCGTCCTCGCGCCCGGCTCCCGTCACCGTCGTGGGAATCCCCCGATTCCACGGCCGGTACGGGGGCCGGTGCGCGTCCGGGGCCGTTCGGGGGAAAACCCGTTCCGGGTTTCGGGGTTCGGGGGATTTCGGAGAAAGTCGAAGGGCCCGTCACCGGAGTGACGGGCCCTTCTTCGTGACGTTCCGTACTGTGCGCGCCTACCCCCCAGCGGGCGCACGGCCGGCACGTCGGCTCGTGGTGGCCGAGGGGCTCGAAACCCGCTCTGGCCTGCCGGTTCTCACCGGCGTGTCTCCACCATAAGTCAAAGTTCGCCAAAGGTGCGAATCGTATGCACGTGTCATACATCGCACTAGGGCCGGGAACTCCCTCTCGACACCACCATCTTCCCACCACCGGCACTTCCATGGGGCCCGAACAGAGGAAACACGCCGGGTGAGTTCGTCGATCGCGTGAACTCGAAACCCCATGGAAACGGCATTTCACCGCGCATCGACCCCGGAGACGACGAAGCCCGGGTGCCCCCTTGGGGACACCCGGGCGTGAGCGGTGTCTCAGCGTGGGCGCCGGCTCAAGACGCCCTGGTGAGGAACCCTCCGCTCCTGCCTAGCCGAGACGCTTGCTCAGGTTCTCGTCCAGCGCGGCGAGGAACTGCTCGGTGGTCAGCCACTCCTGCTCGGAACCGACCAGCAGAGCGAGGTCCTTGGTCATCTGGCCGCCCTCGACGGTCTTGATGACGACGTCCTCAAGGGTGTTGGCGAACTCGATGACCTTCGGGGTGTTGTCCAGCTTGCCCCGGTGCTCCAGACCACGGGTCCACGCGAAGATGGAGGCGATCGGGTTGGTCGAGGTGGGCTTGCCCTGCTGGTGCTGGCGGTAGTGCCGGGTCACGGTGCCGTGGGCGGCCTCGGCCTCGACGGTACGGCCGTCCGCGGTGCGCAGCACCGAGGTCATCAGGCCGAGCGAGCCGTAGCCCTGGGCGACGGTGTCGGACTGGACGTCACCGTCGTAGTTCTTGCACGCCCAGACGTAGCCGCCCTCCCACTTGAGCGCGGCCGCGACCATGTCGTCGATCAAACGGTGCTCATAGGTCAGGCCGGCGGCGGCGAACTTGTCCTTGAACTCCGTCTCGAAGATCTCCTCGAACACGTCCTTGAACATGCCGTCGTAGGCCTTGAGGATCGTGTTCTTGGTGGACATGTAGACCGGGTAGTTGCGGTCCAGGCCGTAGTTGAGGCTGGCGCGCGCGAAGTCCTCGATGGACTTGCGGTAGTTGTACATGCCCATCGCGACACCGCCCGCCTCGGGGAAGTTCGCGACGTCGAACTCGACCGGCTGGCTGCCGTCGGCCGGGGTGTAGGTCATGGTGACCGTGCCGGGGCCGGGCACCTTGAAGTCGGTGGCCTTGTACTGGTCGCCGTGGGCGTGACGGCCGATGATGACCGGCTTGGTCCAGCCCGGCACCAGCCGCGGCACGTTCTCACAGATGATGGGCTCGCGGAAGACGACGCCGCCGAGGATGTTGCGGATGGTGCCGTTCGGCGACCGCCACATCTTCTTCAGGCCGAACTCCTCGACCCGGGCCTCGTCCGGCGTGATGGTGGCGCACTTGACGCCGACACCGTGCTCCTTGATCGCGTTGGCCGCGTCGACGGTGATCTGGTCGTCGGTGCGGTCGCGCTCCTCGATGCCCAGGTCGTAGTACTTCAGGTCGACGTCGAGGTACGGCAGGATCAGACGGTCCTTGATGAAGGACCAGATGATCCGGGTCATCTCGTCGCCGTCGAGCTCGACTACGGGGTTCTCGACCTTGATCTTGGCCATGGCTGTGTGGCTGTCCCTTCAGTCTTCGCTACCGCCTCTTGTCGCGCGAGGCCCTCCGTCGGTTCGTGACCGACGTTCGGGCCGACACGCACACGGCGATCCCCTGATCCCGCCGGGTGTCCGTGCCACCCGGGGAGGCGGTGCTTTTTCGGTGTCGAGGTATCTCGACATCAAGCTTATTAGACGCTCATGAGGAGAGTTGCGGCGCCACCCAGGCCAACACGATCAGCAGGACCGCGAGGGCCACCAATGTGGCCAGATCGACCCAACGGCGGCGCACCGCCAGCAGGCCGATCCAGTCCTTGGGCAGGAACAGGCGGAAGGTCGCCGCGAGCAACAGGGCTCCGGCGATGATGGCCGGCCCACGTTTGAAGTAGGCCGCGGCGACGACCACGATCCCCGCCGCCAAGGCGGACAACACGAGGGCGTAGGGCACCTGGGAGAGCCAATACGGCACCTCCCCCCTTGGTGTGTCCTCACCTCCGTCATCGGGGACGTTCCCGTCCGATCCCGCAACCTCAGCCTGCTCCGCGTCGTTCACCGCGTTCCGACCTGTTCGCTTTCCGGGTTTCCTGGCCGCCGCGCGGCTCGTCCTCACGGCCTCCCCCGGTGTCTGGCACGGACCGGCCACCAGACGGGACGAACGCTGTCCGAAACGGAAAGACGCTCCCCCGTGGCTCATGTTCCTGGCGTTTTCGATCGGCCCCGTTGAGATACGGGTTCCGGCACCGGGAGGGACCGCGCCCATTGTAGTCTCCGTCCCCGCCGACACCTCAGGGCTCACGGATACGGACATGGCGCACTCGGAGAGTCACCACGACCGTTTCCCACTTCCGAGGGGGACACAAGACCGTATTTCCAGGCCTTATCCCTCTAACTCCGAAGTAAGCGCGTAGAACACGTACCAGTCGGGTAACCCAGCCAGAGATGAGCGCACCGGTGAGCGAGGACCCCCATGAAGCCCACACCACGTGTAGACGGAACCGTCGCCCCCCGACAATCACCCCTCCCGCACCGACGCTCGTATCCGCATCGACCGCGCACGGCCGGTACTGGAGGAGTCACCGTGGAGGGTCCCTACCTACGGGTCGAGGAGAGCGCAGAGGTGTGTCCGCTCTCCGGTGAGGTCACCACCGTCGGCCGTGGCGAGGGGGCGGACATCCGCCTGGACGACCGCAGCGTCTCCCAGCTGCACGCCGAACTGATCCGTCGCGGGCCCTACGTCTACGTGGTGGACCTCGGGCTCTCCCGCAACGGCACCCGGGTCAACGGGCGCCCCATCGCCCGCCGCGTCCTTGAGGAAGGAGACGTGGTGACCTTCGGCACCGCCCGCTGCCGGATCGGCGGTCTGCCCAAGGAACAGCTGAGCCCCGACAAGGTGCTGCGCCGTGGCGCGGCCCCCGAACTCACCCGCCGCGAACTGGACGTGCTCACCGCCCTGTGCAGGCCGGCGCTCTCGGAGGAGGCGTTCGTGGCCCCGGCCACCGCGCGCGACATCGCCGAGGCCCTGGTGGTCACCGAGGCCGCGGTCAAACAGCACCTGCTGCGGCTCTACCAGAAGTTCCGCATCCCGGAGGGACAGAACCGACGCACCCGCCTGGCCAACGAGGTGGTGGCTCTGGGCCTGGTCCGACCGATGCCCGTCGGCCACGCCCGCCGCGCCGGCTGACGCGACGGGTGGGCCAAAGCGCCGGCGGCGGCGCTAAACGGTGGTAACGGCTTGGCGTTCGGCGGCCTCGACCACGTTGACCAGCAGCATCGCGCGGGTCATCGGGCCCACGCCGCCCGGGTTCGGGGACACGTGCCCGGCGACCTCGTCCACGCCCGCGGCCACGTCGCCGACCAGGCCCGAGTCGGTGCGTGAAACACCCACGTCCAGCACCGCGGCGCCCGGCTTGACCATGTCCGCGGTGATGAGCCCGGGCACACCCGCGCCGGCGACGACGATGTCGGCCTTGCGGGTGTGCTCGCCCAGGTCACGGGTGCCGGTGTGGCACAGGGTGACGGTGGCGTTCTCCGAGCGACGGGTCAGCAGCAGGCCGAGGGGGCGGCCCACGGTCACGCCACGGCCCACCACGACGACCTCGGCGCCCTTGATCGGCACCTCGTAGCGGCGTAGCAGCTCCACGATGCCGCGCGGGGTGCACGGCAGCGGGGCCTTCTCCATCAGGACGAGCTTGCCCAGGTTGACCGGTTGGAGGCCGTCGGCGTCCTTGACCGGGTCGATCAGTCCCAGCACCCGGTTCTCGTCCAGGCCCTTGGGCAGCGGCAACTGCACGATGTAACCGGTACAGGCCGGGTCCTCGTTGAGCTCGTGGACGGCCTGCTCCACCTGCTCCTGGGTGGCGTCGGCGGGCAGGTCGCGGCGGATGCTCGCGATGCCCACCTGCGCGCAGTCGCGGTGCTTGCCGCGCACGTAGGAGTGGCTGCCCGGGTCGTCGCCGACCAGGACGGTGCCCAGCCCGGGGGTGACGCCCTTGGCGTGCAGCTTCGCCACCCGCTCCGTCAGCTCCTCGCGAATGGCCTTCGCGGTGGCCTTTCCGTCCAGAACGATCGCGCTCATGTGTTTCCCCTAGTGGAAGAAGTGGCGGGTGCCGGTGAGGTACATGGTGACCCCCACGGCCTCGGCGGCGGCGATGACCTCGGCGTCGCGCACGGAACCGCCCGGCTGGACGACGGCGCTCACCCCGGCCTCGGTGAGGATCTCCAGACCATCCGCGAACGGGAAGAACGCGTCACTGGCCGCGACCGAACCCTTGACCCGGTCGGCGGCGCGGGTGACCGCCAAACGCGCGGAGTCGACCCGGTTGACCTGACCCATGCCCACACCGATGGTCGCACCATCGGCGGCGAGGAGGATCGCGTTGGACTTGACCGCCCGCACGGCCTTCCAGGCGAAGGCGAGGTCGGCGAGGGTGGCCTCGTCGGCGGGGGTGCCGGTGGCCAGGGTCCAGGTGAAGGGGTCATCGCCCTCGGCGTCGATGACGTCGGTGTCCTGGACCAGCAGGCCACCGCTGATCTGACGGGTCTCCTGACGGGGGCCCCGCGCCGGATCGGCGACGACCAGCAGGCGGATGTTCTTCTTCTTGGAGAGGGTGGCGACGGCCTCGTCGGTGAACGCGGGGGCGACCACCACCTCGGTGAAGATCTCGGAGATCTGCGCGGCCAGCTCGGCGCCGACCTCGCGGTTGGTGGCGATCACCCCGCCGAACGCGGACACCGGGTCGCAGGCGTGCGCCTTGCGGTGGGCCTCGACGTTGTCGACGCCCACGGCGATCCCGCAGGGGTTGGCGTGCTTGATGATGGCCACGCACGGCTGTTCGAAGTCATAGGCGGCGCGCAGGGCGGCGTCGGAGTCGACGTAGTTGTTGTACGACATCGCCTTGCCGTGCAACTGCTCCGCGCCGGCCAGACCACCGCTCGCACCGGCCTCGGTGTAGAGCGCGGCCTTCTGGTGCGGGTTCTCCCCGTAGCGCAGGGTGTCCTGGCGGGTGTACACCGAAGCGCGAAAGTCCGACCAGCCGGTCTCCGTCGCCTGGCCGTCGGGGGCGTAGGTGGAGGCGAACCAATCGGCGACCGCCGCGTCGTAGGCGGCGGTGTGCTGGAAGGCCTTCCCGGCCAGGGCCTTGCGCCGGTCGAGGGTGAACCCGCCGTCGCGCACGGCCTCCAGCACCGTGTCGTAGGCGGTCGGGTCGACCACGATCGCCACACTGCCGTGGTTCTTGGCGGAGGCGCGGACCATGGCGGGACCGCCGATGTCGATCTTCTCGATGCAGTCGGCCGCGGAGGCGCCCGAGGCGACCGTGTCGGAGAAGGGATAGAGGTTGACCACGACCAGGTCGAAGGGGGCGATGCCCAGCTCGTCGATCTTGGCGACGTGCTCGGGGTTGCCCTGGTCGGCGAGCAGTCCGGCGTGGACGGCGGGGTGGAGGGTCTTGACCCTCCCCTCCATGATCTCGGGGAAGCCCGTGACGTTCTCGACCGGGGTGACGGCCACGCCCGCCTCGATGAGCTTGGCCGCGGTCGAACCGGTGGAGACGATCTCCACCCCGGCAGCGGCCAGGCCGGCGCCCAGCTCCGTCAGGCCGGTCTTGTCGTACACACTGATCAACGCGCGCCTGATGGCCTGTCGGGTCACCGGTTCTCCTCTGTGTCGGTGCGGCCGAACCGCACGTGCCTACCGTCGATGGTCCAGCCCTCGCGGGCGAGCCGGCCGACCGTGTCGACCAGCATGTGCCGCTCCACGACCTTGATCCGTTCGTGGAGGGCGGACTCGTCGTCACCGTCCTCGACGGGCACCGTGACCTGGTCGATGATCGGACCGGAGTCGACGCCCTCGTCGAGGAAGTGGATGGTGGTGCCGGTGACGCGGACACCGTGCGCGAGCGCGTCGCGTACCGCGTGCGCGCCGGGGAAGGAGGGGAGCAGGGCCGGGTGGATGTTGACCGCTTGGTGGCGGCCCACCACGGCGGGGCCGAGGATGCGCATGAATCCGGCGGAGACGACCAGGTCGGGCTCGTACTCGGCGATCCGGTCGGACATGGCAGCGTCCCACTCGGCACGGTCTCCGTAGGCACGGAAGGGCACCACGAACGTGGGTACGCCGGCGGCCTCGGCCACCTCCACCCCGCGGGTTCCTTCACGGTCGGCGCCCACGGCGACGATCTCCACCCCGTAGGCGGGGTCCTTCGCGGCTTCCATCAGGGCGGCCATGTTGCTGCCCGTCCCCGATATGAGAACCAACACTCGCGCGGACAAAGCGTGCTTCTCCCTCATGTGTAGAAGAACGGTGTGGGAACACCGGGTCCCCACGTCCGGGGGCGCCGGGGGACGGCGCAGCATCCGGAAAAATCGCGTACGCCGGGCATGATCGACTGGCATGGGCACAGTCGGCCCGTCCGCGCTCCCACCCTATCGGGCCGGGTAGCGTCTACCCCACGCGGACCTTGAGTTCCCCGCGCGCACGAAGAGCCCCGCCTCCGTCCCGGCGGAGGTGGTCCACGGCGCCCCACCTGCATCGGCGCCACCGAAGGAGTGAACCTGTGACCGACAACAGCCCGGAGACCCAGGCCGACGACCGTTCTCCGAAGGTCGAGCGAGGCGGCCTGTGGGGTCTGTTCCTGGGCCTTGCGGGCCTGTTGTTCCCGCCCTATAGCGGTGTGCTGTCCGCGATGGGCGTGGTGCAGGGCCTGCGGGCCCGTCGGGCCGCGCGGACCAACGGTTCCGAGGCCCCGGGGGCCCTGTCGAGCATGGTCCTCGGCGTGGTCGGTGTGGTCATCTCCGCGTCGATGCTCTCCGTCCTGTTCATCTACAACGACCAGGTCACCGAGTACCGGGACTGCGCGGCGCGAGCGCACACGGTCTCCTCGCAGAAGGCGTGCGACGAGGCCTGGGAGTCCGACACCGGCCTCCCCCCGGTCGTCGTCGGAGGGTAGCTCCGACCTCCCGCACCGCGCGGGGTGCCCGTTCACGTTCGGTGAGGGGCGGCGGGATGATCCCGCCGCCCCTTTCGTGTGCCCATAGGCCGAACATCCGACTTCTCCCCACAGAGCACCCCTGGTCGGAGCAGTTTCCGGACACCTTCGACAAGAAAAAGGGTTGTTTCTGAAACCACCAAGCACACCCAAAGGGATTACACTTAGTATTCAATCGTTCACTAAAAGTGCTGCCATGTCTGCGTGGAGAGGACCCGATGGACACCGACGTCCCCGGCTCGTCCGGACCGGAACTGAAGGAGTACACCGCACTGTTGAGGCGCCGCCGGCGCCTCGTGTGCGTCGGCGTGCTCGGCGGCCTGGTCCTCGCCACCGCCGGGGCTCTCGCCGTGCCCTCCACCTACACCTCGGTCGCGTCGGTCCAGGTCCATCCCACCGAGATGGCGGAGTTCACCGGAGAACGGTCCGGCCGGCTGACCGGCGAGGTCAACCTCGACAGCGAGGCCCAGATCGTGTTCTCGGAGCGGGTGACCGGAACCACCGCCGAGGAGCTCCCCGGTTCACTCACCTCGGAGGACGTGAGCGAGAACATCGAGGTGACCGTTCCGCCCAACAGCAACATCCTGAAACTGAGCTACTCCGCGGGCAGCCCGGAACTGGCACGCGAGGGCGCCGATTCCCTCGCCGACGCGTACCTGGCGCAGCGGGAGGCCCAGGCCCACACCATCATCGAGGGGCGGTTGGAGGCCCTGCGCGCCGAACAGCAGGACCGTTACGACGAACTGGCCGAATCGACCGGGGCGGGCCCGGGGACCGCCGGTACGGACGCCGACGCCGAGGCCCTTCGCCAGGAGATCGCCGACATCGGCAACGGCATCACCCCCCTGAGCGCCCTGCGCGAGACGGTCTCCCCCGGCCAGGTCATCACCCCTGCTTCGCTTCCCGAGTCGCCCTCCTCCCCCATCCTGACCTTGTGGACCGTCGCGGGCGCCGCGCTCGGTCTACTGGTCGGACTCCTGGCCGCCGTGATCCGCGACCGGATGGACCCGCGCCTGCGGGACGTCGAGGAGACCGAGCGGATCGGCGCCCTGCCCGTCCTGCTCGACCTGTCCGCCCCCGGGAAGCACTCCGGCCGTTCACCCGGACTGCTCGACGACACCACCCCGACCGGGCAGCGGGCCAACGAGTTCGCGCACCTGGTCCGGGCCCGAACGGCCGGGACCGACGACGGCGGCACCGAGGCCGACGAAACCGCTCAGGGGCGGGTGATCGTGGTCACCGGAACCACCCCCGGGCGCGCCGGTATCGCCGCCGCGGTGAACCTGGCCGCCGCGCTGGCCCGCGGCGGCGCCGACACCCTGCTGGTCTGCGCGGACCCGCGCACCGACTCCGCCCGAGAACTCCTCGGGCTGCCCGATGGCCCCGGCCTGGCCGACGTCCTCATCGACGGGGAGGACCCCGCCGAGTTGGCGACGCACCCCGCCCACACGCCCAGGCTGCGAGTACTGCGGCATGGGTCCACCGGCGCCGAGGCGCCCCTCCAGGGCGGCGCCGCCGAACTCGTCGACCTGCTGCGTTCGCGCGCGGGCTTCGTGGTCGTGGCCACCGCCTCCGCCGGGGAGCGCGCCGACGTCCACGCCCTCGCCGCCTCCGCCGACCTACTGCTACCGGTGGTGGAACTGGGCCTGAGCCTGCGTTCGGACCTGACCGACCTGGTCACCGCGGGAGCCCGGTTCGGGGTGACCGTCCCCGGGTCGATCACGGTTCCGCGCCAGCCCGGCCCCGGACCCGTCCCGACACCGCGCATGCCGGTGCCGCCCGCGCCGCGTCCGCCCAGTGAGTCCAGGACCACCACCGACCGGTCGTGTGAGGCGGCGCTGCCGGCCGCCGGTGGGTCCGCGTCCGTCGGATCCCGGCGTTGACGGCCCTGGGCGCGGCCTCTGGGGGGACGCGTTCGGCGGGCGTGACCTGGCAGGTCACCGCGCGAGCCGGAGCCACCCCGGCGACCGGGTGGCCGCTCATCTGGTTGTTGGCCGGGTATCCGCTGTGGTGGGCGCTCGGGATGGGCCAGTTCGCCTACTGGCTGTTCGCGGTGCCGATGCTCGCCGAACTGGTGCGCCGACACCGCGCGGTGGGCCTGCGGGTACCACCCTGGTTCTGGTTGTGGGCGCTGTTCCTGGTGTGGACGATGCTCGGTTCGGCGTTGGTGTCGGTGGAGATGCCCGGGACGGTGCCGGACAGCGGCGGCTACCCCGGCGCGATGCTGCGGGTGATCAACTACCTGGTGCTCACCGTGGTGATGCTCTACGTCGGCAACCTCACCGAACGTGAACTGCCGGTCCGTCTGGTGGCGGGGTCGTTGGCGGTACTGTGCCTGGTCACCATCGCCGGCGGTTACCTGGGGATGCTCGCGCCGACGTTCGAGTTCACCGCTCCACTGGAATACCTGTTGCCGGGCGCCCTGGTGTCCGACCCTTACATGCAAACGCTGATCCATCCCGCGTCGGCGCAGGTCATGGACATCTTCGGATATGAGTCGGCCCGTCCGAAGGCCCCCTGGGAGTACACCAACATCTGGGGCTACATGCTCTCCCTGCTGTTGGTATGGCTCATGGTGGCCTGGGTGGCCCAGGGGACCGGCTGGGCACGTTGGGGCGCGCTCCTCGCGGCCGCGGTGTCGGTGGCCCCGATCGTGTACTCGCTGAACCGCGCCCTGTGGGCCGGCCTGGTGCTCTCAATGGCCTTCGGCGCCGCTCAGGCGCTGCGTCGGGGTCGGGTGGTGTTGGTGGGCGCCGGCGTGGTCGCCACCATCACGCTGTTGCTCGCGCTGGCGGTGTCCCCGCTGGCGGACGTGGTACGCGAGCGGGCCGAGAACCCGCACAGCGACGACGGGCGCGCGGCCACCAACGCCGCGTCGGTGGAGGCCGCCGACCTGTCGCCGATCGTGGGCTGGGGCACCACCCGTGAGGGGTTGGGCAGCTCCGACTCGATCGCCATCGGCCCCAGCCCCGAGTGCCCGGGCTGTGGCCAGCACGTGATCGGCAACGCCGGTCAGCTGTGGATGACGCTCATCGCCTCCGGGTGGGTGGGCACGGCCCTGTTCGTGGCGTTCTTCGCACTGGTGGCCTGGCGGTATCGGGCCGCGACGACCCTGGTCGGGCAGGCCGCCCTGCTCACCGTGCTGCTTCTGTTCTGGTACATGTTCTTCTACGTCGCGCTCATGTCCCCGCTCGCCGTCACCATGATCTCCGTCGCCCTGCTGTGGCGGGTCGAGGAACCCCTGGTGGCCGGGCGTCGGACAGCGCGGGCCGGGGGTGCCTGGTGAGGACCGAGACCACCTACCTGACCGATCTGGCCGCCGTACTGTGGCCATGCGGCGGGCTACTCGGGCAGGGAGACGGCAGTGTGCTGCGCATGGCGCCCCGCGACCGGGGCAACCAGTACCTTCCGGTACCCAACGCGCACAACCCGCGGGTGATCCTGCCCGCGGGCAACCGCTCGGTGGCGACCCGGGGCATCACCTCGTTCGCGCAGGGCCACTCCCTCAAGGAACGGCTGCGCACCCTGGTGTTGGCGGGCGCCTTCGCCACCGGGATGGCGCCGCTGCTGCTGCGCGACCGCCTCTACGTGGGCGCGGGTCCGGGCATCGAGCACGCGCTCACCACCGCGCTCGACCGCGAACTCGCCATCGCCATCCACGTGGGACCACCGCGCGCCAACCGCAAACCGGTCCTGCTGCTGCTCACCCCGGGCGGGCGGACCATCGGATACGCCAAGGTCGCCATCAACGAACTCACCGCGCGGCTGGTGCGGGCCGAGACCCGGGCGCTGCGTCACCTGGCAGAGAGACCGATGCGGGACGTGACCGTCCCCCGTCTGCTCTACGACGGCGAGTGGAACGGCCAACCCCTGCTGGTGCAGGAGGCCCTGCCCGTCGGCGACCAGACCGACCGACCCACCCGCCGCCAGCTGCTGCGCTGCGTCACCCAGATCGTCTCCCTCGCCCCGATCCGAGAGCGCCACCTGTCGGCGAGCCCCTACCGGCGTTCCCTGGACGAACGCATCGCCAAGCTGGGTTCGCGCCCGGAGGTCGCGCCCCTGCGCGCCGCGCTGCGCCGGCTGCCCGACGTACTGCTGCCCTTCGGTGCCTGGCACGGCGACCTGACCCGGTGGAACATCGCCGGTACGGCGCGGCGCGCGTTCGTATGGGACTGGGAACGCCTGGCCATGGACGCGCCCGCCGGGTTCGACGCGCTGCACTACAACCTCAACGAGTGCGTCCAGGCGGGGGTCCATCCGGGGGTCCACCGCTGGTTGGACAGCGGTTCACGACTGCTGCGCGACCCCCTCATGGCCGAGCTCGGACTGCGTCCGCACACGGTGTCCACGGTGATGGCGCTGTACCTGATCGACCTGGCCACCCGCTACCTGCACGACCGGCAGGCGGAGAGCGGTGGCCACCTCGCCGCGGTCGACGACTGGCTGCTCCCCGCGTTGGAGGGCCTCCAGGAGAGAGCCGCGCATGAAGCCGCCCACGCCGGCTGATCCGGCGTGGTCCCACCCCGTTCACACCCTCTTCGCCATCCGCCTCTCATCGAAGGAAATCGTGATGCCTCGGGCCACCTCCATGTTGATCCGCCTGGCCGTGCCGGCCAAGCGTGCTCTGCTGCCCATCGCCGACGGGCTGGGCGGCATGACCCGCCACGCCAGGGCGCTGCCGGACTTCCTCATCTGTGGTGCCCAACGTTCGGGGACCACCTCCCTGTTCAAGACGTTGAACCTGCACCCCGCGGCCACCGGCCCGGTCCTGCGCAAGGGTGTCCACTACTTCGACACCGGACACCACAACGGCCTGGACTGGTACCGGTCGCACTTTCCCCTGCGCAACGTCCTGCGCGCCCGATGGGGCCGCCCCCGGATCCGGGTGTTCGAGTCCAGCCCCTACTACCTGTTCCACCCCCTCGCGGCGGAGCGGATCTCTCGTGAACTGCCGGAGACGAAGGTGGTGGTGATCCTGCGCGACCCGGTGGAGCGGGCGTATTCGGCGCACGCCCACGAGACCGCGCGGGGCTTCGAGACCGAACCGTTCGCGCGCGCCATCGAGTTGGAGGATCGGCGGCTGTCCGGGGCGGAGGAACGGCTGATCGCCGACCCGACCCACTACTCCCGCTCGCACCAGCACCACGGCTACGTGGCACGGGGGAACTACGTGGACCAGTTGATCCGAATGGAACGTCACCTCGGCCGCGAGCGGATGCACGTGGTGGACTACGCCGACCTGTTCGACGGCACCTCCCGGACGGTGGCGGAGATCATCCGTTTCCTGGAGCTGCCATCGGTCTCGATGGAACCACCCGGGCGGCACAACGCCCGCAAGAGGGCGATGATGCCCGAGTCCCTGCGAGCGGAGCTCACCTCCAGGTTCGCCGAGAACGACGCCCGGTTGGCCCATTGGTGGGGGCGAACCCCCTCGTGGTGCCGGTGAGGACTTCCGAGCGCCGGTCCGACGGCGGGCTGCGGCGCGTTCTGCGCGGCGGTGTGGTGAACATGGCCGGCGCGGTGGTGGGCGCCGCGCTCAACCTCGCGTTGATCGTGGCGATCACCCGGGCCTTCTCACAGGAGACCGCGGGGTTGCTGTTCTCCGCCACCTCGGTGTTCCTCATCATGGCGGCGGTGGCCGGCCTGGGCGCCCCGGACGGGCTGGTGTACTTCATCGCCCGAATGCGGCTGTTCGGCCGGGCCGGGGGTGTTCCGGCGCTGTTAAGGACGGCCATGGGACCGGCGGTGGTGCTGTCGCTGGTGGTGGCGCTGCTCCTGTTCGTGTTCGCCCGGCCCCTGGCCCAGGCCCTGGGCCCGGAGGAGGCGGCCGCGTACCTGCGCCTGCTCGCCGTGTTCCTGCCGTTCGCCGTGCTCACGGACTCCGCGCTGGCCGCCACCCGCGCCCACCACGACATGGTGACGACGGCGCTGGTGGACAAGGTCGGTCGGCCCTCCGCGCAGTTGGTTCTGGTGGGGTTGATCGTGTTGAGCGGCTCGGCGGGGCTGCTCGCCCTGGCGTGGGCCGGGCCGTATCTGCCGGCGGCGGTGCTGGCCTGGTTCTGGTTGGGCAGGATCGTCCACCGGGCGGGCCCCGATAGGACGGCTCCCGATCCGGACGGCGCGTCGGATCGGGCGCGGACGCAGGCCGAACGGGTCACCCCGGCGGCGTTCTGGTCCTTCGCCCTGCCCCGGGCCCTGGGCGGGGTGGCCCAGATGGGCGTGCAGCGCGGCGGCGTGGTGATGGTGGCGTTGTTGAGCGGGTTGACCGGCGCCGCGATCTTCACCGCCGCCACGCGGATCATGGTGGTGGGACAGTTCGGGACCCAGGCGGTGCTGAACGCCGCCCAACCGCGCTTCGCCGAACTGTTGGCCTCGCGCGACCACACCGGGGTCCGTTCGCTGTACCAGGCGGGAACGGCCTGGCTGGTGTGCCTGACCTGGCCGCTCTACCTGTCGGCACTGGTGTTCGCGCCCGAGGTGATGCGGCTGTTCGGCGCCGAGTACGACACCGGCGCGACCGTGCTGGTGATCGTCTGCGCCGGGCAACTCGCCGCGTCCGTCCTGGGGATGGGCGACCTGGTCCTCACCATGACCGGACGCACCGGGCTGAACCTGCTGAACAACCTGCTCTCCCTCCTGGTCAACGTGGGTGTGTGCGTGCTGCTGGTGCCCTCCCACGGAGCACCCGGTGCCGCCGTGGCCCTGGTGTCGGCCGTCCTGCTGCGTAAGGTCCTGCCGCTGTGGCAGCTACGGACCACGGTGGCACTGCACCCGGTGAGCGGGCCGGTGTCGGTGGCCGTCGGCGGGACCCTGGTGTGGTTCGGCGTGCTGCCGCTCCTGGCCGAGGCGGGTCTCGGTGGCGGGCTGCCCACCCTGGTCCTGGCCGTGGGCGTGGGCGCGCTCGGCCATCTGGCCTCGCTCTGGTGGGCGCGCGACCATCTCGAACTCCACCTACGGAAGTGATCCGCGCTCCTGCGAGCCTCCCCCGACCCCCCTCTTCGTTCATCACCCACAGCAATGAATGGAGTACGAATTGTCCGCGCGTCCGGTTCTCCTAGTGGCCTCCAGCGGCGGCCACCTCACCCAGTTGTGCTCGCTACGCCCCTGGTGGCGGGGGAAGGAGCGGGTGTGGGTCACCTTCCGCACCCCCGACGCCGAGTCCGTACTCGGTGACGAGTCGGTCCGTTGGGCCCACCACCCCACCACCCGCAACGTCGGCAACCTGCTGCGCAACACCGGGCTCGCCCTGCGAACGATGCGCGAACGGCGCCCGTCGGTGGTGGTCAGCACCGGGGCCGGGGTGGCCCTGCCGTTCTTCGTCCTGGCGTGGCTGCTGCGGATCCCGACCGTCTACATCGAGGTCTACGACCGCATCGACACCCCCACGCTCACCGCACGGCTCTGCAGGCCGTTCACCCGTCTGTTCCTCGCCCAGTGGGAGGAACAGCGCTCGTTCATGCCGACCGCGATCACCGTAGGACCGCTCCTGTGACCGAACAGACCACATCCCACCGTCCCCGCCGCGGGGGCGACGACGCCCATCCCGACGTGGTCGTCAGTGTCGGAACCGACCACCACGCGTTCGACCGGCTCGTGCGCTGGGTCGACGACTACGCCCGCCGCCACCCCGACCTGCGCGTGCTCGTCCAGCACGGACACAGCGCGGCCCCGTCCCGAGCCACGGGATCGCCGTTCCTGCCCGGGAACGAGCTGTCCGAGGCCATGGGGCGCGCCGGGGTGGTGGTGTGCCACGGCGGGCCCGGCACCATCATCCAGGCCCGGACCGCGGGCCGCCTACCGATCGTGGTGGCGCGCGATCCGGAGCTGGACGAACACGTCGACGCCCACCAGCTCCTGTTCGCCGACCGGTTGGAGGGGGCCGGGCGGGCCCGCGTCTGCTCGACCGCCCAGCAGTTGCACGCCCTCATCGACAAGGCGTTGTCCTCGCCGGCGGACTTCCGGGTGGACCCGGCCGCCGACAGTGGCCCGGGCGACGCGGCCGAACGCGCCGGGACGCTCATCGACCTGCTCAGCGAACAGGAGGCTCCCGAACCCCGGACCAACCCGACGGGCGCCGACGAGGAGTGGCCGCGGGTGACCGTGGTGGTGCCCACCCGGGACCGCCCCGAGCTGCTGCGCCGTACGCTCCGGGCGGTGGCCGAGCAGGATTACCCGGGGCGGATCACGGCCATCGTGGTCTTCGACAACAGCCGACCCGACGACTCGTTGGCCCGGGACGAGGGCGAACGACCCGTCCGGGTGGTGACCAACTCGCTCACCCCGGGGCTGGCGGGGGCGCGGAACACCGGGGTCCTGGCCGCCGACACCGAACTCGTGGCGTTCTGCGACGACGACGACACCTGGATGCCCGGCAAGCTGCGCACCCAGGTGGAGGTCCTGCGGGCCGAGCCGGAGACCGAGATGGTGTGCTGCGGAATCCGGGTGGTCTACGACAAGGTCGAGACCGAACGGGTCCTGGACCGCACCCACGTCACCTATCGGGACCTGTTGGCGTCGCGCCTGACCGAGCTGCATCCCTCCTCCTTCCTCATCCGCCGGTCCGCCATGGTGGACGGCTGCGGCACGGTGAGCGAGGAGATCCCGGGCAGCTACGCCGAGGACTACGAGCTGTTGCTGCGGCTGGCCAAGCGGGCACCGATCCGCAACGTCCCCGAGGCGGGGGTGCGGGTGCTGTGGCACCGCAAGTCGTTCTTCTCCGAGCGGTGGCAGACCATCTCCACCGCGCTGCGCTGGCTGCTGGAGAAGTACCCCGAGTTCCGGGTGGTGCCGCGCGGATACGCCCGCGTCGCCGGTCAGATCGCCTTCGCCGAGGCCTCGGCCGGGCACCGTGGGGCTGCGCTGAGGTGGATCGGCACCACCCTGCGCACCCGCCCACTCGAAGGACGCGCCCATGTGGCGTTCCTGGTGGTCTGCGGAGTGCCGCCGGGATGGATCCTGCGTCTACTGCACCTGCGCGGCAAGGGGGTCTGAGCACCGCCGGGGCGCGCTCCCGCACCGCGCCCCGGCGGCGTCACCCACTGGGGAAAAGACGTGGTCTCCGCCGAAGGTGGACGGATAGTCTCCGCTCATGGGGTCCGGCACACGGCCGGACGAGAGCGAGGGGGCGCACATGATCAGAGAGGCCACCGACGAGGACGTCGCGGCGGCGGCGGACACGTTGGCCGCGGCGTTCGCGGACTATCCCTTCACCAGGCACACCATCTCCGCCGACGACCACCTCACCCGGCTCCGGGAGTTCCAACGGATCTTCCTCGCCGAGGTCGGCCTGCCGCACGGACGTGTGTGGGTCAGCGAGGACCTGGCCGCGGTCGCCGTGTGGTCCACACCGGACTCCGGCGGGGCCGACGTGGTCATGGAACGGCTGCTGCCGACCCTGGCCGAGCTGGCCGGGGACCGCGCCGAGGCGTACGCGTCGGCCGAGGGGACCATGGAGCGACACCGCCCCGCCGGAACAGCCTGGTTCCTGGGCAGCGTCGGTGTGCGCCCCGAAGCCCGTGGACGCGGGCTGGGCCGTCGTGTCATCGAGGTCGGTCTGCGCGAGGCGGACCACGCGGGCGTCCCCGCCTTCCTGGAGACCTCGACCGACACCAACGTCCGTCTTTACGAATCACTCGGGTTCACGGTGACCGCCGAGTACGACCTGCCCGACGACGGCCCCCGCACCTGGGCCATGTCCCGCCCCGTCGGCGGCTAGTCGCGGGCTTCGTCGTTCTTACGGGACTCGGCGAACTCGGCGAGGCGGCGAACGCGTTCGGGCAGGTTCACATAGGGGTCCTCGCCGGCCAGTTCGAATCCGCGACGGGCGTGCTCGTTGGCGTTGACGCGGAAGTCGCAGCCATCGGAGACCTTGTTGTCCCAAACCTTGACGGCGCGGACGCGTTCGTAGCGCTTGAGGACCTCGGGGATGTCCGCGTACCACTGGAAGGTCTCACGAGCGCCGATGTCGGTGGTGCCCATCTCGCCGATCATCACCGGCTTGTCCGGGTCGATCCCGTGTTCGGGCCCTTCCTCCTGGATCCACTCGTAGGCGGGGGCCAGGGCCTCCTCGAAGGAGTACACCTCGGTCCAGTGCGGCTGGATGTCGCAGCCGGTCATGTTGTACGCCTCCCAGCTGATCCAGTCGACGTAGTCGTTGCCGGGCCACAGGCCGGGGAGCCGGTCGAGGTTGCCCTCCCAGCCGGTCACGTTCCACACCCAGATGACGTTGTCGGCGCCCTCCTCCCGGTAGAGGTCGACGATGTGCCGCCAAGAGCTCACGAACTCCTCGGGGGTACCGCGGCTGTTGTAGCGCTTGTTCGCGTCGGCCTCGTGGTCGAAGGTGACGAAGTAGGGGACCTCGGTGTCGGCGATGGTGCGGGCCTGGGAGCGCAGGGACGAGTCGAATTCCCCGGCGAGGATGTCCGCGTAGTCGATGTCGGGGTGACCCTCCCGGGTGAAACGCCGCGCCTCGATGTTGGTGTGGACGTACCGGCCCTCGGCGATCATGTCGAGTTCCCTCTGGTTCGGCACGTGCGGTTGGTCGATACCCCGCCAGGTGTAGACGATGTCCATGCCCCGACCGGCCGCCTCCTCCAGCTGCGTGATGTCGTCCTGGTAGGGGCTGGCGCCCCACCAGACCCCGCAGGAGGGTTCGAGGATGTCGGAGACGGTGCAGTCGGACTCGACGATGGGCGGCCGCCCCAGGAGGGTCGACGCGTTGGACGCGGACCTCTCCCCCGGCAGCGGTTCGTCTCTCGGGGTGTCCGCGATCGTCGGCTCGTCGCCCGTCCCGGTCAGTCCCAGGACGAAGAGCAGTGCCCCCGTCGCCGCCATGCCTCGTACCGGTCCGCCGCCCACGGCGCATCGCCCCCTGATTTCCCTGACCACAACTCAGAGTGTTCTATCAGTGACGATACGTTATTTTTCGTATATACAACATCCCTCGCGGCCGCACAGCGGACATCAGTACCCATAGCGCCCGCGGAGTGGTGTGGTGACCGCGGCGACCAGACGGCGCCGCCAGGAGGGCAGGTCCTCTCGCCAACGGTGGTCGGCCCGAACACCGACGGGCCCGCTCCGAAAACGCATCGGATTGCCCGAGATCGCGTGCCCCACGGACAAGCGCACTCCCCCCTCCCCCAGGGCGAGCGACGGCCCGTCGTGACCCGCGAACTCCGCGATCCGCCCGAACTCGGCCTCCGGATCGGCGACGAAGTCCTCGTAACGGACCCTCAGGGTGGGGACCCCCAGCCGCGCCAGGGCGTCCATCGAGGCGTTCTGCGTCATCCACTGCACCGCGGCGCGCCCCGCGGTGTACCGCGCCATCTCCTGTTCCTCGCTGGCGGCGGTGGCGTCGGGGCGAACCACCCTCTTGCTCCAGGAGTGGGCCACGGCGCGAGGGTCGCGCACCACGTGCAGCAGTCGCATCCGACCGCCGTAGCGGCGCCGCAGACAGGCCGCCAGGGAGGCGTGCTTGCTGGCGTCGACGATCACCCGCGCCCCGGAGATCTCGGCGACGGCGGCGTAGAGCCGGTGGTACAGGTCGGTGTAGCGCATGCCCCGCGCGGCGACGGAACTCTCGTCGGCGGCCTCGTTGAGCAGGAGCGGCAGGAACCGGGTGCGGTCCACGCTGTCCTTCAGGCTCAGGACCCGGGGCAGGTCCAGTCGTTCCCACCCACCGAAGGCGCGCTTGCCGACCTCCACCCAGAACCCGCAGTCGGCGAACGTCGCGCCACAGCCACAGCGCTCGTTCTCCAACAGGCCGCGGCGCCACAGGTGCACGACCTCTCCGACGGAACAGAACCCGGGCAGCTCTCCGAGGAGACGCTCGATCAGGGTCGAGCCGGAACGGCCCATCCCCCCGACGAAGACCAGTCGATATCCATCCACATCCCCAGGGTATTACTTTCGGTCACTTCATCGGAGCGAAAGGTCACCATTCCCTCGGCTCTCGGAGCACATCCTTCCCAAAGCGACTCCGGGCGTCATAACGTGACCCGGGCCACTCCCGACGCTCACGCACCTGGAGAGACCCCCTATGGCCCGATCCCCCTGGACACGTCGTGCGTTCCTCACCCTGGCCGCGGTGGTCGGAGCCGCCGGGGTCGGGGCGGTCGTCGCCCACCACACGGCCCGCGCCCGCTACGCTCCCCCGATCCCACTCGCCACCGGGGTCCTGACCGTGGCCGACGACGTACCCGCCACCATTTCCTTCGGTGACCACCGGATCACCCTGACGAAGAACGGCCTGGACCTGCGCGACCACCGTGATCGCTCCCTGTGGGCTTCCGGAAGCGCCTTCCTCGCAGTGGTCCACGGCTCGCTCACCTGGCACGAACACGTGGGCCACTTCTCCTCCGAACGCGTCCTCGACTTCGCCGGGACGGACCAGACCGTCACCGAACTGGCCCACGACACCCGGAACGTGACCCTGCGCGGCCGGCTCGCCGGCCCCGGATCCGTCGAGGGTTCCGAGTACACGCTCACCCTGCGCTCGGTGGACCGAGAGCGTCTGGGGGTCGAGGTGGAGGTCCTCGGCGGCGACCTTGTACTGCTGCGTTTCGACCGCGCGGCCGAGGAGGGGATACACGGACTCGGCGCCCAGTTCACCGACTTCGACCTCACCGGCCGCTACGTGCCCGTCGTGGTGCGCGAGCAGGGGGTGGGGCGCGGTCGCGAACCCCTCACCACCCTCGCCGAACTCACCCAGGGCGGCGGTGGCGCGCCGGAGACCACCTACGCCGCCATCCCCTTCGCCGTCACCGACGCCCTGCGCGCGGTGTCGGTGGACACCCACCACCCGAGCGCCTTCGACCTACGTCCGAACGACCGCTTCGACGTGGAGGTGTGGCGCCCCTCGGTCCGAGCGACCCTGTACTCGGGGGACACACCCGCCGACCTGCTACGGGCGCACACCGAGGACACCGGGCGACCCGAACCCCTCGCCGAGTGGTCCGGCGAGGGCGCCGTCGTCGGGGTCCAGGGCGGCACCGAGGCCGTACGCGCCGCCGTGGCCGACCTGCGCGCGGCCGGGGCCCGGATCACCGGTGTGTGGGTACAGGACTGGTCCGGGCAGCGGCGGACCGGGTTCGGTGAGCGCCTGTGGTGGAACTGGGTCCTGGACCGCGAACGCTATCCGGGGTGGGAGGAGCTGGTCGCCGAGCTGGACGCGGACGGCATCCGGATGCTCACCTACGTCAACCCGTTCGTGGTGGACACCTCCGACAAACCCGATCCCGCCCGGCGCGACCTGTTCCACGAGGCGTTGGCCGCGGGCTTCCTCGTGGCCCGTCCCGACGGCGGCCCCTACCTTCTGGACCAGGGCGGGTTCGAGGCGGCCCTGGTGGACCTGACCCATCCGGACGCGTGGGAGTGGTTCCGCGACGTGATCGTCGACGAGGTCGCCGGGGCCGGGGCTTCGGGGTGGATGGCGGACTTCGCCGAAGGGCTGCCGCTGGACGCGGTGCTGCACGACGGGGATCCCAAGGAGTGGCACAACCGTTGGCCGGTGGAGTGGGCACGGCTCAACCAGGAGGCCCGTGAAACTGCCGGGATCCCCGACGCCCTGGTGTTCCACCGCTCCGCCGGAGCGGGTTCGGCCGCGCACGCGGGCCTGTTCTGGGCCGGGGACCAGTTGGTCACCTTCGATCGGCACGACGGGTTCGGTTCGGCGATTCGGGGCCTGTTGTCGGCCGGGGTGTCGGGGATGACCCTGAACCACAGCGACACGGGCGGGTACACCGGCCTGGACCAACCGCTCGTGGGGGTGTCGCGGGACCGAGAACTGCTCCTGCGTTGGGTGGAGACCAACGTGTGGGGGCCGGTGCTGCGCACGCACGAGGGGAACCTGCCGGGAAGCAACGCCCAGGTGTACGACGCCGACTCTCGCGAGGCCTTCGCCGAACAGACCCGGGTCTTCGAGGCCCTGGCCGAGTATCGCCGTGGGGTGGTCGCCGAGGCGGTGGAGACCGGTATGCCGGTACTGCGGCACGTGTGGCTGCGTCACCCCGACAGCGCGGCGGCCCGTTCGGACGAGGTGTTCCTCTTCGGCGACTCGTTCCTGGTCGCGCCGGTGCTCGGAGCCGGAGAGTCGGAGGTGACGGTGACGTTGCCGCCCGGCACCTGGCGACACCTGTGGAGCGGCGATCGACACGAGGGCGACGAGGAGGTGACCGTGCCCGCGCCGCCGGGCCGACCGGCCGTGTTCTTCCCGGAGGGCGACGCCCGGGGTGAGGAACTACGAGAACGCCTCGGTGACCTCGTGGACTGACGCGGCCCCGGGCCGGAGGATGGAACCTCTGGCCCGGGGCCGTCCCGTCGGCTGTCGATCAGTCCGTGTTGCGGACGCGCGGGGTCTCCACAACGCGGTGGGTCCTACAGACCCTCGACGTTCAGCAGAAGGTTGACGGTGTCGCTGGGCACGCCGCTCAGCTTGTCGTCGCCACCGTTGGTGGTCATCCAGTCCAGGATGGTGTCCTGGTCGTCGTCACCCTGTCCGCTCTTGTACAGAGCGGCGGCGCCGGCGACGTGCGGGCTGGCCATCGAGGTGCCGCTGTAGGTGTCGGTCCCGCCACCGGGGATGGTCGACTCGACGTCCACGCCCGGGGCGTAGATGTCGACGGCGGGGCCGTAGTTGGAGAAGGACGCGGCGGCGTCGCTCTCGTCGGAGGCACCGACGGAGACGACACCCTCGGCACCGCCCGGGGAGACGTTGTCGGTGTCCTGGCTCTCGTTGCCCGCGGCCACGGCCACGAACACACCGGAGGCCGACAGGTTGTTGACGGCGTCGTCGACGGCCTGGGAGGCGGGGCCGCCCAGCGACATGTTGGCCACGGCGCCGGCCTCGGCGTTCTCGGCCACCCAGTCGATACCGGCGATGACGTCGTCGTAGGAACCGGAGCCGTCGTCGCCCAGGACCTTCACGCCGACCAGGTCGGCGCCGGGGGCGACACCGTAGGTCTCGGAACCGACCGTACCGGCGACGTGGGTGCCGTGGCCCTGTCCGTCCATGCCGTCGCCACCGCTGGCGTCGAAGCCGACCGAGGCGCGGCCACCGAACTCGGGGTGCTCCGGGTCGATGCCGGTGTCGATGACGTAGACCGTGCTGCCGGAGCCGTCGGCCTCGGTGGTGTAGGAGTCGTCCAGGGGCAGGTCCTCCTGGTCGATCCGGTCGAGACCCCAGGTGAGGTTGATCTCGGCCTCGCCGACCTGCTCGATGTAGGCGACGCCGTCCTGGGCCCGCAGGTCCTGGACCTCGGAGCCGCTCAGCGAAGCCGAGTAGCCGTTGATGACCTCTTCATAGGTGTGGTTCACCTGGTCGGAGGAGATCCCCAGGGACGAAGGGGAGACCGAGGAAGTGGTGATCGAGTCCTCCAGGACGACGAACCAGTCGCTGCCCGTGGCGGAGGAGGTGGTGTAGACCGGCGCGAGGTCGTCGGCGCCGGCGGCGGTGGCCCCGGTGAGGGCCATGGGGATGGTGAGCGCGCCGACCGCGACGGCGCCGATGGCAACCCTGCGGGTGGGGTGCTTCTTCACGCGGTTTCCTCCTTGCGGGGGTGATGGGGGTTCCAACACAGACCGTTCTCACCGTGCGTATTCGCTCGATTGCGAACTGCCTGTGATTTGGACACTTTAGGCAGACTTGAACCTCGATTTCCATACTTGTGGAGATTTTTTCTTCGAGTCTCATTCATCCCATGTCTGACAAAGGGCGCCGAAACCGCCGCCCCGGCCTGACAAACCGCCAGACCGCCACCCTCATAACCGGCCCTAACGCCCGGTAACTTCGACCCCATGGTGGACACCATTCACACGGATCAATTCGGTACCGCGAACCGGAAAACCGCATCCTAAACCTTTACGTTCGGAAATCCAGACGTAACATTTCACCTTTGTTCGACGCGATCGGATCATCCTTCCCGACCGGAACACGAGAACGGGACCGTCCGAGGACGATCCCGTTCACGAAGCGTGTCTGGACGGCCGAACGCTACTCGGCCTTGACCACCATCCCGGCGCCCACCGTGACGTTGGTGGCCTCGTCGATGAGGATGAACCCGCCGGTCTGCCGGTTCTTCGTGTACTCGTCCACGAACAACGGCTGGGTGGAGCGCAGTCGGACCCGACCGATCTCGTTGAGCGCCAGGTGGTCGGCCCGCTCGTCACGGTGCAGCGAGTTGACGTCCAACCGATAGCGCAGATCCTTGACCATCACCTTCGCGGTACGGGTCGTGTGCTTGACGATGAGCTTGGAGCGCGGGGTGAGCTTTCGGGTGTCCGTCATCCAGCACACCATCGCCTCGATGTCCTGGGAGACGGTCGGGGTGTTGTTGGGGCGGCAGATCATGTCGCCCCGGGAGATGTCGATGTCGTCCTCCAACAGGAGGGTGACCGACATGGGTGAGAAGGCCTCGGAGACCTCGCCGTCGGCGGTGAGGATCCGCGACACCCGCGTGGACAGCCCCGAGGGCAGGTGGGTGACCTCGTCGCCCGGCTTGAGCACACCACCGGCGAGCCGGCCGGCGTAGCCGCGGTAGTCGTGCAGTTCGGGATCGTCCGACCTGTGCGGACGGATGACGTACTGCACCGGGAAGCGCGCGTCGATGAGGTTGCGGTCCGAGGCGATGTGCACGTTCTCCAGGTGGTGCAGCAGCGAGGGGCCCGCGTACCAGGGCGTGTTCTCGGACCTGCTCACCACGTTGTCGCCGTGCAGCGCCGAGATCGGCACGAACGTCAGGTCGCGCGTGTCCAGCTTGGCGGCGAACTCGGTGAACTCGGCCTTGATCTCCTCGAAGCGGTCCTGGGAGTAGTCGACCAGGTCCATCTTGTTCACCGCCAGCACCAGGTGCGGCACCTGGAGGAGGGTGGTGAGGAAGGCGTGGCGACGGCTCTGTTCCTGAAGACCCTTGCGGGCGTCCACCAGGATGATCGCCAGGTCCGCGGTGGAGGCGCCGGTGACCATGTTCCGGGTGTACTGGAGGTGCCCGGGGGTGTCGGCGATGATGAACGTGCGCTTGGGCGTGGCGAAGTAGCGGTAGGCCACGTCGATGGTGATGCCCTGCTCCCGCTCGGCTCGTAGACCGTCGGTGAGCAGCGCCAGGTTGGTCTGTTCCTCACCGCGGGCGACGCTGGTGCGCTCCACGGCGTCGAGTTGGTCCTCGAAGATCGACTTGGAGTCGTACAGCAGTCGGCCGATGAGGGTGCTCTTGCCGTCGTCGACGGAGCCCGCCGTGGCGAACCGCAGGATGTCGTTGGTCATGTACCTGGTCCAATGTGCGAGGAGTGAGAAGGTCGAAGCGTAGACACCGAAGGTTCCTGACTTTTAGGACTTTTAGGGCGCCCGAACACGACTAGAAGTAGCCCTCGCGCTTGCGGTCCTCCATGGCGCTCTCACTGGCCCGGTCGTCCGCCCGCGTCTGACCACGCTCGGTGATCCGGGTCGCCGCGATCTCGGCGATGATGTCCTCCAACTCCACGGCGTTGGACTTGACCGCGCCCGTGCAGGTCAGGTCGCCGACGGTGCGGTAGCGGACGGTCTCGTTGAAGGGGACCTCGGTCTCGTCGCGCTGGATGAGCGGGGAGTCGGCGAGGAGGATGCCGTCGCGCTCGAACACGCTGCGCTCGTGCGCGTAGTAGATGGAGGGCAGCTCCAGCCGTTCGCGCTTGATGTACTCCCACACGTCCAGCTCGGTCCAGTTGGAGATGGGGAAGACCCGGATGTGCTCGTCCCGGTTGATCCGGGTGTTGTACACGTCCCACAGCTCGGGACGCTGGTTCTTGGGGTCCCACTGGCCGAACTCGTCCCGGAAGGAGAAGACCCGTTCCTTGGCCCGGGCCTTCTCCTCGTCTCGACGGGCACCACCGAAGGCCGCGTCGAAGCCGTTCTCCTCGATGGCCTCCAACAGGGCTGAGGTCTGGAGCCGGTTGCGGCCGGCCCAGCGCCCGGTGGGCTCCACCACCTTGCCCGCGTCGATCTGCTCCTGCACCGAGGCGATGACCAGGCGCACCCCCGCCTCGGCCACACGGCGGTCGCGGAAGTCGATGACCTCCTCGAAGTTGTGGCCGGTGTCCACGTGCATCACGGGGAACGGGATCGCTCCCGGCCAGAACGCCTTCTCCGCCAGACGCAGCATGACGAGAGAGTCCTTGCCACCGGAGAAGAGCAGCACGGGCCGCTCGAACTCCGCGGCCACCTCGCGCATGATGAAGATGGACTCTGCCTCGAGCACGTCCAGCTGGGAGAGCTGGTAACGCCCGAGGGTCTGCTGACTGGCCTGACCCATGAAACCCGCCTTAGAAGTACCGACACACATGGCCGGCCCCACCGCGGAGGGTCGTTCGGTCAGCCCCCCGCGTGAGGGCCGGCGCTGTCAAGGTCCGCGCCGTCGCGGATGCTAGCCAACAACATACCCGACAATTCCGATCGACATACAAGGACATCGGGGAGTAGTGGATCGGCTACGTTATAGCGAAGTTCGGAGCCGTCGATCCGGGAGGTGTGCAGCCCGGCGGCGCGCGCGACCGCGACCGGGGCCGCGCTGTCCCACTCGTACTGGCCCCCCGCGTGCACGTAGATGTCGGCCATGCCGAGCAGCACGGCGCAGATCTTCGCCCCCGCCGACCCCATCGGGATGACCTCGGCGCCCAACTGGGTCGCCATGCGCTGCACGAAGGCAGGTGGTCGGGTCCGGCTGGCGGTGATGCGCAGCCGTTGCCCCTCCGGACGTTCCTCCGGCAACCACGGTGGGTCGACCGTGGACAGGCAGCTGCCCTGCGCGGGCAGGGCGACCGCCCCGGCGACCAGGTCGCCGTTCTCCCACAGCGCCACGTGCACGGCCCAGTCGGTGCGACCTGGCTCGGAGAACTCCCGAGTGCCGTCGAGGGGATCGATGATCCACACGCGATGCGCGTTCAGTCGCGCCGGGTCGTCGGCGCCCTCCTCCGACAACACCGCGTCGCTGGGTCGCAGGCGACCGAGCGTGGAGAAGAGGAACTCGTGCGAGGTCCGGTCGCCCAGTGTGCGCAGGACCTCGGGCTCGTCGAATCCGTGGCGGGCTCGTAGGCGCAGCAGCAGCTGTCCGGCCTCGCTCGCCAGGTCTCGGGCCACCTCATGATCGTTTCGGATGCTCTTCACCGGCTAGTATGCTCCCGCCCCACGGATCACCGCTGACCACGTCTTCCACAGGATCTGGATGTCCAACGTCAGCGACCAGTTTTCCACGTACCGCAAGTCCAGACGGACCGATTCCTCCCAAGAGAGGTCGGAACGACCGCTGACCTGCCACAGGCCCGTCAACCCCGGTTTGACCACCAACCTCCGTCGAACGTCGTGCCCGTACCGGGCGACCTCCTCCGGCAGCGGCGGCCTGGGACCGACGAGCGACATCTCTCCGCGTACCACGTTGAGGAGCTGCGGAAGCTCATCGAGGGAGTAGCGGCGCAGCCACGTCCCCACGGACGTGACCCTGGGGTCCCGCCGCATCTTGAAGAGCACACCGTCGTGCTCGTTTCGGGATTGGAGCACCGTCTTCAGCGCTTCGGCCCCGACCACCATCGTACGGAACTTGTAAACAGTGAACTCGGTCCCGTCCCGTCCTACGCGTGTCTGGCGGAACAGGACGGGACCGCCGTCCTCGGCACGGATCAGGACGAACAACACGATGTACACGGGCGAGAGCAGGACGAGGGCGAGGATCGCGGCGCAACGGTCGAAGGCCCCCTTGAACAACCGTCGGGCACCGACGAGTTCGGGGTGCTCCACGTGTAGCAGCGGCAGCCCCGCGACCGGACGGATCGTGGTGCGCGGACCGGCGACCTCCATGAGGGCGGAGGCGACGGTGAGGTCCGTCCCCGTCTTCTCCAGCCGCCAGGCGAGCCGGCGCAGCTCCACCCCGTCCATCTCCGGACAGGCCAGTACCGCGACGACGTCCGCCCGGACCAGTGCGGCGGCGTCGGCGGCTTCGGAGAAGGTGCCCAGGACCGGGCATCCCTCCACCTCGGTGACACCGGCCTCGTGTTCGGGCAGGCACACGCCGACGACCACCATGCCGTGGTAGATCTCGTCGCGAAAACGGGTGATGAGCTCGCCAGCGGCGCTGCGGTGGCCGACGACCACCACGCCGCTGACGCACCGTCCGGCGCGGCGGCTGCGGTGCAGGGCCTTACGGCGCGCGTAGCGCAGGCCGAGGCCGAGCAGGACGATGAGCGGCAGGGTGATGAGCACGTAGCCGCGGGCCAGGTCGAACTTGACGGCGTAGGCGCCGATCGCGACGGTCGCGGCGAGCACCGCCCCGGCCATGGCGACCCGACGATATTCCTCCGTGCCGACTCCGAGGAAGCGACGTTCGTATCCGCCGCCGAGAAGCACGAAGAGCACCCACACCGGCGGGAAGACGAGTCCAAGGAGCAGATAGGGCGCGGTGGCGTCGGTGCCCAGGGAGCCGTGGAACCTCACGGCGACCCCCGCGAAGCAGGCCAGGAGCGCGGCGAGGAGATCGAGTCCGATCAGATCGACGACGTAGCGGCGCAGCCAGCCGTCGGCCCGGGGTACGGGTCCGGGTCGATCGACGACCCGAATTCGGCGCGGTCTCGGGCCGGCGCCCCATACCGGCGGTCCCTCTGGTCCTACGGTCGCACGGACGTCGGCGGATGGTCCCGCCACGACCGTGGGCTCTTCCTGGATGGTCCCACTACCTGTGATCACGCACTCTCCCAAGACCACGTAAGGCTTCGGTTACTCACGATGGGTAATCGCCCCTGGCGCCATGGGACTCACGCGGAGGGTATGAGCGGGGCGTGCCGTCGGGCGCAAAGTACGTACCGCCAACCCGAACAGTAACCAAAAGTAGTGGAAAAGTCGCTTGGAGTTGCCACGCGAGGCGGAAGAAGTCCCGTTCCCGGCAAGAATGTGGCTGTCTTGAGACCGGGACCGGCCCCACCGAAGGGGACATCTCGGAGGCCGAGCCCACCAGGACCGAAACCCGTCACACAGCGCGACGCCCCGCCCGGTGGTACCGGGCGGGGCGTCGATGAGACAGTTCGGAGGCTAGGCCAGGGCCGGGTTCATCACCGCGGCCAACCGCAGGTGCGGTCGGGCCGACTCCCGCTCCCCCTGACGCTGGAGCGTGCGCCCCAACAGCAGGTGGGCGTAAGCGTCGTCGGCCCCCTCGGAGACGAGTTGCTCCAGCGTGCGGCGGGCCCGACCCAGCTGAGCCGAGTGGAAGTAGGAGCGCGCCACCAGCAGGCGGAGCGCCGGGTCCGAACCGTGTTCGTCCATGAGCGGGCCGAGCAGTTCGAGGGCGCCCAGCGGGTCCCGCAGGGCGAGCAGGGCCTCGGCCCGTCGCATGCGTTCCACCTCCTCGGGCAGCTCCCGAGGTCGCCGGGCGGCGGCCTCGGTCAGGAAGTCCACGATCAGCGCCGGGTCCTGGGCCCCGGACAGGGACATCCCGTTGACGACGAAGGTCGGGGAGGTGCGCACCCCCTCGGCCTTGCCGATGAGCAGGAGTTCACGCACCCTACGGTCACCGGCCTCGGCCGAGAGCTCACCGCCCCGGTCAGAACCGGCGTCGGCGGCGATCGCGGCCAGCACGGCGTGGTCGGCGATGTCACGGCCCTCCACGAAGTGGGCGCGCAACAGCCGCTCCACCACCACGTCCTGGAGCGCGGGGCCGCCCTCCTCCTCGGCCAGGGCCAGCAGACGGTGGGCGTCGTGGGTGTTCGCTCGCCAGGCGGCGCCCCACTCACCCTCGATGCCCTCGGCCGCGGCCAGTTCGGACACCTGGAACAGCTCGCCGTCGGCGGCGTCCCCGGATTCCGGACCACAGGACCGGAGGGCCTCCTCGACGAAGGGGTCGCGCATGACCTCGTCGATCGGCTCGGACACGGCGGGAGCGGTGGGGTCGATTCGGTAGGGACGCCACACGACCTCGGCCGACTCTCCGGTCCAGCCCTTGAGCGCCCTCTCCAGACGGCGCTTGCCGATGTACGCCCAGGGGCAGACCGGGTCCGCCCAGATCTCGATTCTCATGTCGCCAAGATAAACGACACTCGTTGCTAAAGCAACACCTGTTGTTTATGCTGTGGGTCATGAACCCCGACGATCCCCGGGTACGCCGGACCCGCCAACGCCTGCGCGCGGCACTGTTGTCCCTGGCCGCGGAACAGGAACTCGCCACCGTCACCATGGCCGCCGTCGCCCGCAGGGCCGAGGTCAACCGGGCCACCGCCTACCAGCACTACGCCGACCTGGACGGGCTGGTCGCCGACGCCATGGAGGACGCGGTGGCGCACGTGGCCCGTTGCGCGGTGCTGTGCCCGCTCGACACCCCCGGCGACGCGACCCCCGAGCCCCTGGTCGACCTGTTCGCCCACGTGGTGGAGAACGCCGTGCTCTACCGACGGATGTTCGCCGAACGCGGCAGCGCCCGCTTCGCCGAACTCCTGCGCGAACGTGTCGCCGGCGCACTGGTGTCGGGGTTCTCCGAGGGACGGCGCCCCGCGACGCATTCGCGGGTCCCCCCGGAACTGCACGCCTCGTTCGTTGCCGGCGCACTGGTGGGCGCGATCGCCGTCACGGCCGAGGGTGGCCGCTCCCCCGACATCGACGCCCGCGACACCTGGCTCCTGCTCACCCGCTGACCCGGGTCAGCGGTTCGGGGGCGTGGTGCTGTCGCGGACCACGAGCCGCGTGGCCAGTTCGATGCGCGAGCTCTCGATGTTCTCGTCCCGGACGATCCGCTGGATGGTGCGCACCGCCATCCGACCCATGTCCGCCAAGGGCTGGCGGACCGTGGTCAGGGGCGGCGACGACCAGCGCGCCTCGGGCAGGTCGTCGAACCCGACCACGCTGACGTCGTCGGGCACCCGGAGCCCGCGCTGTCGCAGCGCCTCGTACACACCAAGGGCCATCTGGTCGCTGGAGACGAACACCGCGGTGGGCAGGTTCTCCCCCTCGAACAGTTTCTGACCGGCCCGGAAACCCGACTCGTAGGTGTACTTCCCCGAGGCGATGAGGCCGTCCTCCACGGCGATCCCGGCCATCTCCAGCGCGGCCCGGTACCCGTCCATCCGGGCCCGGCTGCACCACAGCTCCGGGCGCCCCTCGACGAAGCCGACGCGTCGGTGACCCAGTTCGATGAGGTACTCGGTGGCGCTCAACCCGCCCGACCAGTTGGTGGCACCGATGGTGGGGGTGGCCAGGTCCGGGACGCCCACGGCGTCGATGACCACGGCCGGCACCTTCAGCTCCCGCAGCTCCTCGTTCAGCGAGGGGTCCAGGTCGGTCGTGACCAGGATGACGCCGTCGCTGACCCGGGCCCGAACGTTGTCCAACCATTGTCGGGCCGAGGTCGCCCTGCGATGTATCGCCGAGACGACCACCCCGGCGCCCGACTGGTGGGCGACGTCCTCCACCCCACGGATGATCTCCACCGCCCACGGGCTGTCCAGGTCGTTGAAGACCAGGTCGATCAGGCCGACACGTTCCTTCGACCGCTGCCCACGACGTCGGTAGCCGTGCGTGCGCAACAGCTTCTCGATCCGCTCCCTGGTGGCGGGGGCGACGTCTTCGCGCCCGTTGAGGACACGAGAGACCGTGGGGGCCGAGACTCCGGCCTCCGCGGCGATGGCGGAGATGGTGACGTCTCGGGATGGGGTACCGACCACTGATCCTCCTTGGTGCTCACCCAGAGTACGAGCCCCCGGGACCACCGGCCCCGGAATTCCTCCCCCGTAGGGGTCTTGACGCTCACCGGGCCCCGATCTACTGTCCATTTCCACTCATGTTTCGGAATATTGCCGAAAAGTTTCGGAACCCGACCCTCTGGAGTGCCCCCGCAATGAGACAAGTACGAACGTCGACGCTCCTGGTCGGAGCCGCGGTCGCCGCCCTGGCCGTACCTCTGACCCTCTCCCCCGCCCTTTCGAACTCCAACGCCCGACCGGCCGAAACGGTCGGCGACGCACAACAGGTGACTCTGGGAGACGCCGCCCCCGACGGCCTGGTCATCGGCAGCGCCGTGGCCGGTGGCGGACACCACGGTGACCAGGACTACCCCGACCCCTTCACCGGTGACGCCCCCTACCGGAACCTGCTCGCCACCGAGTTCACCTCTCTGTCGGCGGAGAACCAGATGAAGTGGGACCACCTTCGCCCGGACCGGGACACCTACGCCTTCGACGAAGCCGACGCCATCGTCGAATTCGCCCGGGCGAACGGGCAGGTCGTGCGCGGCCACACCCTCCTGTGGCACAGCCAGAACCCCGAATGGCTGGAGAACGGCGACTTCACCGACGAAGAGCTCCGCGACATCCTGCGGGACCACATCGAGACCGTCGTCGGACGCTACGCCGGACAGATCCAGCAGTGGGACGTGGCCAACGAGATCTTCGACGACAACGGGAACCTGCGGACCCAGGAGAACGTCTGGATCCGCGAACTCGGCCCGGAGATCATCGCCGACGCCTTCCGTTGGGCGCACGAGGCCGACCCCGGGGCCGAGCTGTACCTGAACGACTACAGCGTGGAGAGCGTCAACGCCAAGAGCGACGCCTACCTCGCGCTCAGTCGGGAACTGCTCGCCGACGGTGTGCCCCTGCACGGGTTCTCCGCCCAGGGACACCTGAGCCTGCAGTACGGCTTCCCCGCCGACCTGGAGGACAACCTGCGTCGCTTCGAGGAGCTCGGACTGGGCACCGCCCTGACCGAGGTGGACGTGCGTATGCCCCTCGCCGAGGGCGCGGAGCCCACCGAGGAGCAGCTGCGGCAACAGGCCGACTACTACGCGCGAACCCTGGAGGCCTGTCTCAACCTGGACTCCTGCGGCTCCTACACGGTCTGGGGACTGCCGGACAAGTACTCCTGGGTCCCGGTGACCTTCGAAGGTGAGGGCGCCGCCACCATCTACTGGGACGACCTGACCACCAAGCCCGCCTACGACGCGCTCTTGGAAGCCCTGCTCGACGCCTCCTGAGCCGGCACCCGGGCGGGGCGACGACCCCGGATCCCGTGCCCGCCCGGGGCCATCGGTCAAGCGGCGGTGTGGAAGACGTTCTGCGCCTTGCCCAGACCATCGGTCAGGATGGTACGGACCGCGTCGGCCGCCCGATCCACGTTCAGGTCCAGCTCACGGCTCTCGGTGGTGGAGAAATCGCGCAGGACGTACGCCGCCGGGTCCATCCGTCCGGGGGGACGGCCCACGCCGAAACGCACCCGAAGGTAGTCGGGGCCGCCCAGGGAGGCGGTGGTCGACTTCAGCCCGTTGTGGCCGCCGGAGCCCCCGCCCTTCTTCAGCTTCAGGGCCCCGTAGTCGATGTCCATCTCGTCGTGCACGACGATGATCCGCTCCATGGGGACCTTGTAGAACTTCGCGAGCCCGGCGACCGGGCCCCCGGACACGTTCATGAAGGTACGGGGCTTGGCCAGGACCACGGCGGCGCCGTCGATTCGGGTCTCCACGACCTCGGCGTGCGCCTTGTGGGCCTTCCAGCGCTCACCCTTGTCGGCCGCCAGCGCGTCCACCACCATGAAGCCGGCGTTGTGCCGGTTCCCCGCGTACTTGGGGCCGGGGTTGCCCAACCCCACGACCAACCATCGCTCGGTCTCGGCCATGTCCTCGTCGTCCCTGCTCTTCCTGACACCCAGCCTGCTCAAAAAGCCCCACATGTCGAATGACCCTATCGAGACGCGTCCGGGCTCCGAAACGCCGAACGCGCGGACCCCTGGGGGCCCGCGCGTTCGGTGTGAAACTCGTGATGACGAGTCGCCGACTTACTCGGCGGCATCACCAGCGGCCTCGGTGCTGGTCTCCGGCTCCTCGTCCACGCGAGGCGCGGAAACGGTGAGCACGGTGGTCTCAGCGTCGTCCACCAGGGTTGCGCCCTGGGGAAGCTCGACCTCTCCGGCGGTGGGAACGGCACCGATCTCCATGCCCTGGATGTCGAACACGACCTGGTCGGGGATGTTGTTGGCCTCGACCAGAACGCGAACGGTCACCAGCTCCTGGTTGAGAACACCCGGGGCCTTGACCTCGCCGGTCAGGACCAGGGGCACCTCGACCTCGACCCGCTCGCCCTTGGTCACGACGAGCAGGTCGACGTGCTCCAGGAAGCCCTTGATGGCATCGCGCTGGATGCTCTTGGGCAGGGCGAGGTTGTCCTTGTCCAGACCCTCGATGCGGATCAGGACGTTCGGGGTCTTCAGGGCGAGCATGAGCTCGTGGCCCGGCAGGTTCAGGTGGCGGGGCTCGGTGCCGTGGCCGTAGAGGACGGCCGGCACCTTACCCGCGCGGCGGGCGCGACGAGAGGCGCCCTTGCCGAATTCCGTGCGGGGCTCGGCAGCGATACGTACCTCGGACACGACAAAACTCCTCGGGTTCAACCCCGCAGCACGGGGAACACGACTCCAGTAGTACGAACGATTCCCGCCCTCGGCGGGGAATACGGCGGGGTCGCCCATCTGGTTGGGGACTCGACCACCCAGGTTCCAGGCGTGCCCGGCGAGCCGCCACCGGACCCGCCCGGCCCGGGAACGCTCGTCGCGCACCCCTGCCCGTGTGGGTTTACCAGATGGGGAACACACGCGGGAAGCGCGCGCATCCATCCGGGCACGGGGACACTCGGCCAAGTCTACTGCTTCTGGTGACGACTCCGTACATCCCCCACCGGGGCCCACCCGCGAAGCGGTGGACCCCGGTGGGGGACGGGCGTTTCAGCGCCTGAGAGGGCCTCTGACGTGAGGCCGTTCTCTCACTCAGTCGAACAGACTGGTCACCGAACCGTCGGTGAACACCTCGTTGACCGCACGGGCGATCAGCGGGGCGATCGACAGCGTGGTCAGCTTGTCGAAGCAACGCTCATCCGGGATGGGGAGCGTGTTGGTGATGACGACCTCGGAGATGCGCGAGTTCTGCAGACGCTCGGCGGCCGGCCCCGAGAGGACCCCGTGGGTGGCCGCGACCAGGACCTTCTTGGCGCCCTGCTCGAAGAGGGCGTCGGCGGCCTTCACGATGGTGCCACCGGTGTCGATCATGTCGTCGACCAGGACGCAGACGCGGTCCTTGACCTCACCGACGACCTCGTGCACCTTCACCTCGTTGGCGATGTCCGGGTCACGACGCTTGTGGATGATGGCCAGCGGCGCGCCCAGACGGTCGGCCCAACGGTCGGCGGTGCGCACGCGGCCGGCGTCGGGGGAGACCACGGTGATCTCGGAGTGGTCGACCTGGGCACCGATGTGGTCGGCCAGGATCGGCAGCGCGAACAGGTGGTCCACCGGCCCGTCGAAGAAACCCTGGATCTGGTCGGTGTGCAGGTCGACGGCCATCATCCGGTCCGCGCCCGCGGTACGGAACAGGTCCGTCATGAGGCGGGCGGAGATGGGCTCGCGGCCGCGGTGCTTCTTGTCCTGGCGCGCGTAGCCGAAGAACGGGGTCACCACGGTGATCCGCTTGGCGGAGGCACGCTTGAGCGCGTCCACCATGATCAACTGCTCCATGATCGACTCGTTGATCGGGTCCGCGTGACACTGGATCACGAAGGCGTCGGACCCTCGCACCGACTCCAGGTAGCGAACGAAGATCTCGCCATTGGCGAAGGTGTCGAACCGGGTGGGGACCACGTCGATCCCCAGCTCCTTGGCCACCTCCTCGGCCAGCGCGGGGTGCGTGCGCCCCGAGAAAAGCATCAGTTGTTTCTGCCCGGTGGCCTTCATCCCGGTCACGTGATTCTCCCCCACAGTCACTGCTCGTCGGCGTCGGCGCCCGCGCGCCGTTCCGCCTGCTCCGCCGCTTCGGCGGAGGCTGTTCCCGGACGCTTGCGAAGCGTCCAGCCCTCGACGTTACGCTGCCGGTGTCCCTCGGAAACGGCCAGGGCCCCCGGCGGAACGTCGTCGCGGACCACGGTCCCGGCGCCGGAGTAGGCGCCGTCGCCCACGGTCACGGGCGCGACGATGGTGTTGTCGCTGCCGATGCGCACGTGGTCGCCGATGGTGCTCCGGGACTTGTCGACCCCGTCGTAGTTGACGAACACCGAGGAGCAGCCGATGTTGCTGCCCACACCGATGTCGGCGTCGCCCACGTAGGTCAGGTGCGGGATCTTCGATCCGGCGCCCACGTTCGAGTTCTTGACCTCGACGAAGGCCCCGGCCTTGGTCCGCCCGGCCAGGCGGGTGCCCGGCCGAAGGTAGGTGTAGGGACCGACGCCGGCCTCGGCCCCGATCTCGGCGCCGTCCGCGGTGGTCTGTCGCACCACGGCGCCGTCACCGACGACGGTGTCGCGCAGGTCGGCGCCGGGGCCGATCTCGGCGTCCTCGCCGATGCGGGTGGTGCCGTACAGCCGGGTGTCGGGGTGCACCACGGTGTCGCGACCGATGACGACCTCGGCCTCCACCCAGGTCGTCGCGGGGTCCACGATGGTGACGCCGGAGAGCATGAGGTCATGCAGGAGACGGTCGTTGAGCAGTCGACGGGCCTCGGCGAGCTGGACGCGGTTGTTGACGCCCTGGACCTCGTGCCAGTCGTCGGCGACCCACGCGCCGACCCGGTGACCGTCGCCGCGGAGCAGACCGACGACGTCGGTGATGTACTCCTCACCCTTGGCGTTGTCACTGGACAGACGCTGGACGACCTCGGTGAGCAGGGCCGCGTCGAAGGCGTACATGCCGGAGTTGATCTCGTCGATGGCGAGCTGATCGGGCGTCGCGTCGGACTGCTCGACGATCTCGGTGAACCCGCCGTCGGCGTCGCGGACGATGCGGCCGTAGCCGTGCGGGTCGGGGACCCGGGCCGACAGGGCCGTGACGGCGTTGCCCTCGCGCTCGTGTTCGGCGATCAGACCGACCAGGGTCTGGCCGCGCAGGAGCGGGGTGTCACCACAGGTGAGAACGGCGGTCCCGGTGAGCTTGAGCCCTTGCCGGGCCAGGTCCTCCAGGGCCATGCGCACCGCGTGACCGGTGCCGTTCTGTTCCTCCTGGATGGCGGTGGACGCCTCTGGGGCGACCCGCGAGAGGTGCTCGGTGAAGTGTTCACGCTTGTGGCCGAGCACCACCACCGTGTGTTCGGGATCGGTCGCCCGCGCCGCTTCGAGAACGTGGCCGAGCATGCTGCGGCCGCCGATCTCGTGCAGCATCTTGGGGAGCTTGGACTTCATCCGGGTGCCCTCTCCCGCGGAGAGGACGATGACGGCAGCCGGGCGTTTCACGCTCACTGAAGGAGACCCCTCGTGATAGCTGGCACTTGAACAGTCGGCTCACCCTTCGGCGGCGCGTCCCGCATGCCGAGCGGGCGGCCGTCGGATGACCGGCGGCCGACATGGGAAGGATACATGCGCGTCATGAGCGCTCTTCTGCGGTGGCGCGCGTGGAGGGTGACACCGATTTCGAGCGCCGTGCGGCGGAACCACCGGATGTGGCGGGGAAAGGCCACCCGAGTGGGACCGCGGCTCGTGTGATCCACACGATCGTGTGGTCACCGTCTCAGGCCTGACGGCGGGCCGCTCCCGGACCAGGGCTCGAACCTGGACGATGGGGACCAAAACCCCACATGCTGCCGATTACATCATCCGGGAACGCGACGGGCGGGTCCGCCCGTGCGTCCGCCACCAACATAGCGCCTTTCACCGAGGGCTTGCCAAACCTACGGGGACGTAGGTTACGGTTACGTAGGAATAGGTTGGGCCGTCCCGCCGGGTACACCAAACCCCTGTGACGCCGTACTGACCAGCGACGACGTTTCCTGCGACGAGGTGTGCAAGACCATGACCGCTGCCCCTGAAGTTCCCGCCGAAGAGACCGAGAGCACCGCGACACGCGCCGCCAAACGTGAGCCGATTCCCGAGTACGAGCCCGAACTGAGGGGCAAGGCCGAGCGCTACACCGTCTTCGCGTTCGTGTTCGTCCCGCTACTCGCCCTGCTCGCCGCGGTGCCGTTCTTCTGGGGTTGGGGCCTGACGATCACCGACATCGTCATCGCGACGGTCTTCTACGTGATCAGCGGTCTGGGCATCACCGTCGGCTTCCACCGTCACTTCACACACGGTTCCTTCAAGGCCAATCGCCCGCTGCGCATCGCGCTTGCGGTCGCCGGAAGCCTGGCCATCGAGGGCAGTGTCATCAAGTGGGTGGCCGACCACCGCCGCCACCACAAGTACGCGGACGCCGAGGGCGACCCGCACTCGCCGTGGCGCTTCGGCGACGACTGGAAGTCCGTGGCCAAGGGCATGTACTACGCGCACATGGCGTGGATGTACCTGGACGAGAAGAAGACCTCACCGCGCCGCTTCACCCCGGACCTGCTCAAGGACAAGGACGTCGTCCTCGTCGACAAGCTGTTCCTGCCGATCGTGCTGTTCTCGCTGTTCGCCCCGGCCGCCATCGGTGGTCTGGTCACCATGTCCTGGTGGGGCGCCGTCACCGCCTTCTTCTGGGCCAGTCTGGTCCGCATCGCCCTGCTGCACCACGTCACCTGGTCGGTCAACTCCATCTGCCACACCATCGGCGAGGAGAACTTCGAGGTGCGCGACCGCTCCCGCAACGTGTGGTGGCTGGCCATCCCGTCGTTCGGCGAGTCCTGGCACAACCTGCACCACGCGGACCCGACCTGCGCCCGCCACGGTGTACTCAAGGGCCAGATCGACATCTCCGCCCGGGTCATCTGGGCGTTCGAGAAGTTCGGCTGGGCCACCAAGGTGCGCTGGCCCAACAACGAACGACTCGCCGCCAAGCGGGTCAAGGTCTAGGATCGGTAACCATCATGGGAGCAGCCGACAGCGAACAGGGGACCCGCGTGCGCCGCAAGCGCATGACGGGCAAGGAGCGTCGGCAACAGCTGTTGGGGATCGGCCGGGAGCTGTTCGCCGAACGAGGGTTCGACGCGACCTCCGTTGAGGAGATCGCCGCGCGGGCCGGTGTGTCCAAACCCGTGGTGTACGAGCACTTCGGCGGCAAGGAGGGCATCTACGCCGTCGTCGTGGACCGGGAGATGCGCACGCTCCTGGACATGATGGGCGAGGCCCTCACCGCGGACAACGCACGGAACAAGATCGAGAAGGCGGCCCTGGCCCTGCTGCGCTACGTCGAGGAGGACAGCGTCGGTTTCCGGGTACTCACCCGCGACTCCCACGTGGCCTCCGGGACGGGCAGTTTCGCCAGCCTGATCAACGACATCGCCAGCCAGGTCGAACACATCATGGCCGACGAGTTCGACGAACGCGGTTACGATCCCGGACTCGCTCCCATGTACGCGCAGGCACTCGTGGGCATGTGGGCGCTGACCGGCCAGTGGTGGCTGGAAGTGCGCAAGCCCAAGCGCGAGGTGGTCGCGGCCCACCTGGTCAACCTGGCCTGGAACGGGCTCTCCGCGCTGGAGGCCAAGCCGAGGTTGGACACGCGCCGCAAGCGCTCGGTTTGAAGGACATCGACGGTGGGGCGGGTACGTTTCGTGTACCCGCCCCACTATCTTGATGTCAAGAGATAGGCTGTGTCCCATGCGCGATGAGGTGGATGGGCTCTTGGAGGCGTGGCGCTCCCAACGGCCGGACGTGGACGTGTCACCGCTAGAGGTGTTCAGCCGGGTGTCCCGGCTCGCCCGCCACCTGGACCGTGCCCGGCGCACCGTGTTCACCGAGCACGCCCTGGAACCCTGGGAGTTCGACGTCCTCGCCGAACTACGCCGCTCCGGGCCACCCTACGAACTCAGCCCCGGCCGACTGCTGCGCGCCACCCTGGTCACCTCCGGCACCATGACCAACCGGGTCGATCGTCTGACCGCCGCAGACCTGGTGCGCCGCCGCCCCGACCCCGCCGACAAACGCGGTGTGCTGGTGCGGCTCACCGACAAGGGCGCCGAACGCATCGACGCCGCGCTGGCGTCCCTGCTCAGCTACGAGGAGACCCTGCTCGCCCCCATGCCCGCCGCCGAACGCGAGCAGTTGGCATCGTTACTGAGAAGCCTCTTGGCCCCCCTCGACAGGACGCCCTCGGGCCAGCAAGGCTAGTTACTCGGCGGTATCCGTCCTCTCACCGGGGATCCGCCTCTGGGCGCGCGAGTCAATTGCCACTACAGGGTCTTGGTTGGAGAGCATTGTGAGAATCCGGTGGACGGCCGCGGTCGCCGCGGTCCTGGTGGTCGCGGGATGTTCCGGAGGGGGTGGCGAGGAGGAGACGAGCACCTCCACGCAGAGTCACTACCTCTCCCTGGGAGACTCGCTGACCGTCGGTGTGCAGCCCGACGAGTCCGGTATCCAGCGTGAGACCCCGGAGGGGTACACCGACGTCCTGTACCGCACGCTGAAGGACGCCGACTCCACGCTCCAGCACGAGCGGATGGGCTGTGGCGGTGAGGACACCACCACGTTCATCGAGGGCGGGATCGCCGACTGCGACACCCGCTACGAGCAGGGCTCCCAGCTGGATGAGGCCGTGGACTTCCTTGAGGAGCACGAGGGCCGGGTCGGTCTGGTCACCCTCACCATCGGCGCCAACAACTTCACCGACTGCGTGGAGGGCATCGCCCCCGAGACCGGGAGCAGGACCGAGCTCGACATCGACGATGTCGGCCTGGACCGGGACTGCGTCGACGACGGCCTCGAACGGCTGGAGACCGAGGTCCCGGTGATCGCCGAACGGCTCACCGACGCGGCCGGTCCGCAAACCCAGATCGTCGCGATGACCTACTACAACCCCTTCCTCGCCCTCTCACTGCTGGAGGAGAACGAGGAGAGCGGCGGGGACGCCGAAGAGTCCGAGGACGTCTCCGAGGACATCCCCCGGGAGAACGCGGACGAGGTCGCCGAGGACGCCGAGGCGGGTGTGGCGGAGGGCACCGTCGAAATCATGGAGGACGTCAACGACTCCCTCACGACCACCTATCAGGCGGCCGGGATCGACGTCGCCGACGTCGATGAGGTGTTCGACGGCTCCAACACCACCGTGCCCGACGACAGCGGCACCGGGATGCCGGTCAACCTGCAGAACGTCTGCGACCTGACCTGGATGTGCAACACCGCCCAGGGTCCGGACATCCACACCAACCTCGCCGGGGCCCAGGAGATCGCCGAGGTCTTCCGCGAGCGGGTCCGGTAGTACCTCTTCGCCCGACGGCACCGCCGTGGTCCGCGACAGCAGTATTCGCAAGCAATGGTTCGAGGTCTCCCGTGGGGACCTCCTGAAAGGGATTTCCATGAACCGCATCCCGCGCACCGACATCGACGTCTTCCCGCTGCAACTGGGCGGCAACACCTTCGGCTGGACCTCCGACCGCGAGACCTCGTTCGCGGTGCTCGACGCGTTCGTCGCCGCCGGCGGCAACTTCATCGACACCGCCGACAGCTACTCGGTGTGGGTCGAGGGCAACGAGGGCGGCGTGTCCGAGAAGATCATCGGCGAGTGGGCGGCCGCGCGCGGCAACCGCGACCAGGTCTTCATCGCCACCAAGGTCGGCGGCCTGCCCACCCGCCCGGGGCTGTCGGCCGAGAACGTCGACGCCGCGCTGAACGAATCGCTCGCGCGTCTTCGGACCGACCACGTCGACCTCTACTACGCGCACTACGACGACGAGAAGGTCTCCATCGAGGACCAGGCCCGCCTCTTCCATGACCTGGTGAAGTCCGGGCGCGTCCGCCACTTCGCCCTGTCGAACCACTCCCCCGAGCGCACGCGCGAGTGGTTCGAGGTAGCGACCCGAGAGGGCCTGACCCTGCCGGTGGCGATCCAGCCGCAGTACAACCTGATCCACCGCAAGGACTACGAGCAGGGCTACGCCCCGATCGCCCGCGAGTACGACGTCGCGGTGCTCCCCTACTTCGCGCTGGCGTCCGGGATGCTGACCGGCAAGTACCGCACGGCCGCCGACCTGGAGGGCAAGGCGCGCAAGGGCATGGCCGAGGGGTTGCTGACCGACGACGCCCTCAAGGTCGTGGACACCCTGGTGGAGATCGCCGAGGCCCGCTCCTGCGAGCCCGCGACCGTCGCCCTCGCCTGGCTGCCGGCCAAGGGCGTCACCGCCCCGATCGCCTCCGCCAGCAACGTCGACCAGTTGCCCGCCCTGGTCGCCTCGACGTCGCTGGAGCTCACCGAGGCGGAGGTCGCCTCCCTCGACGCGGTGTCCAGCCCGTTCGCCTGATCAGCGAGGCAGCGCGCCCTCGATGAGGTCGACGACCTCGGGGGCGTCGGGGACCGTGGTGGGGCGGAAGCGGTGGACGGTGTTGTCCGGCAGCACCAGGAACTTCTCGAAGTTCCACTTCACCTTCCCCGCCTTGCCCTCGGCGTCGGGGACCTCCGTGAGCTCGGCGTAGAGAGGATGCCGGCCCCGGCCGTTCACCTTGACCTTGCCCATCATGGGGAACGTCACGCCCCAGGTCATCGAGCAGTACTCGGCGATCTTGTCGTCACCACCGAACTCCTGGAGGAACTGGTTGCTGGGAAAACCCAGGACCGTGAAGCCACGGTCGGCGTAGCGCTTCTGGAGCTCCTCCAACGCGCCGTACTGCGGGGTGAGACCGCACCGGGAAGCGACGTTCACCACCAGGCGCACCTTCCCGGCCCACTCGCCGAAGGTGGTCTCGCGCCCGTCGATCAAGGTCACCGGGATGTCGTCCAGTTCCGCCATGTCGCTCCCTCTCGTCAGTCGCCCACGAGTTCGGCCTGTTCCAGCCAGACCATCTCCAGCTCGTCCTTCTCGCCGGCGAGGGCCTTGGCCTCCGCGTCGAGCTCGGCGAGCCTGGTGTAGTCCTCGGCGGCCGCGGCCATCTGCTCGTGCAGCCGGGCCTCCTGCTTGGCGATCTTGTCCATCCGCCGCTCGACGCGCTGCATCTCCTTCTGGGCGGCGCGACGCTCGGCCGCGGAGACGGCCGGTGTCTCGTCCTCGGTCCGCTTCTCGGCGGCGGCCGTCTCGGAGGCGCCCAACGGCACGGTGACGTCACCGGCGCCGGCGGCGCGGCGGTCCAGGTACTCGTCGACCCCGCCGGGCAGGAACGCCAGGGAACCGTCGCCCATCAGGGCGAGCACACGGTCGGTGATGCGCTCCAGGAAGTACCGGTCGTGGCTGACCAGCACGAGGGAACCGGGCCAACCGTCGAGCAGGTCCTCCAGCTCGGTGAGCGTCTCGATGTCCAGGTCGTTGGTGGGCTCGTCCAGCAACAGCACGTTGGGCTCGTCCATGAGCAGACGGAGTAGCTGGAGTCGGCGGCGCTCACCACCGGACAGGTCACCGATCGGGGTCCACTGGCGTTCGCCTCGGAAACCGAACTTCTCCAGCATCTGGCTCGCGGTGTAGTCCCGCTTGCCGATGGTGATGTGCTCGCGCACGTCCATCACGGTCTGGAGGGGGCGGGCGGTGGGGTCGAGTTCGGTGACGTTCTGGGACAGGTGCGCGAGCTTGACGGTGCGACCGGTCCGCACGGTCCCGGAGTCGGGGTCGCGCTCCTCGGCGAGGATCTTGAGCAACGTGGACTTGCCCGCGCCGTTCACGCCCACCAGACCGACCCGGTCGCCGGGGCCCAGCTGCCAGGTGAGGTGGTCCAGCAGGGTGCGGCCGGGGATCGAGTACGACACGTCCTTGAGGTCGATGACGGTCTTGCCCAGCCGGGAGGTGGCGAAGCGCGTCAGTTCGACGGTGTCGCGGGCCGGCGGCTCGTCCGCGATGAGCTGGTTGGCCGCCTCGATGCGGAACTTGGGCTTGGACGTGCGCGCGGGGGCGCCGCGGCGCAGCCAGGCAAGTTCCTTGCGCATCAGGTTCTGCCGGCGGTCCTCCGCGGCGGCGGCCTGACGGTCGCGTTCGGCCTTGGCGAGCACGTAGGCCGCGTACCCGCCCTCGTAGCGCTCGACGGAGCCGCGCCCGACCTCCCAGGTGCGGGTGGTGACGGCGTCGAGGAACCAGCGGTCGTGGGTGACGACCACGAGCGCCTCGGGGCGTGCGCGCAGGTGCGCGGCGAGCCAGGCGATGCCCTCGATGTCGAGGTGGTTGGTGGGCTCGTCCAGCACGATGAGGTCGTGGTCGTCGACCAGCAGGCGCGCCAGTCCGGAACGGCGGCGCTCACCACCGGAGAGGCCCGACATCGGCAGGTTCAGGTCCCAACCACCGAGCAGCCCCTTCAGGATGTCGCGAATGCGCGCGTTGCCCGCCCACTCGTGCTCGGCCAGCCCGCCGAGCACGAACTCGCCGACGGTACTTTCGGGGAAGTCGTCCCGCTGGTGCAGGAAACCGACCCGTAGTCCGCGGTTGTGCACGACCCGGCCGGAGTCCGGCTCGGTGATCGCGGACAGCACGGAGATCAGCGTGGACTTACCACCGCCGTTGCGGCCGACCACGCCGATGCGTTCGCCCTCGTCCACGCCAAGGGACACCTTGTCGAGGAGTACGAGCGGCCCGTAGGCCAGGGACACGTCCTGAAGGTTGACCAGATTCGTCATCACCCTCCATTGTGCTGCCCCCGCGAAGGTGCGCGGACCGCGCACCGGGGAACGCCCGGGGCCGCACCACGCGAGGCCCCGGGCGGGTTCACGGGGGAAGGACCCCTCACACCAAGAAGAACTCCCTGGCGGACTTGGCGATTCCCTCGGTGTCCAAGCCGTGGGCGCGGGCGTGCTCGGCGGGGGTCCCGTAGGCGCGCAACTCGGCGTCCCGGGGCACTCCCAGGGACAGCTGGCGGTGTCGCCGGTCGGCGAGTGCCTCGGAGACCTCGTGCGCGGACGTTCCCCGCAGGTAGGGCTCCACCAGGAGCACGTCGGCGTTGCCCGCCGTGGCGGCCAGCACACCGAGCCCCTCACGGTCGAAGGGGCGCACGGTGGAGGTGTAGGCGACCGTGACGTCGAGGTCGGCGGTGGCCTCCAGGGTCCGGTCGAGCATCGGGCCGACCGCCAGTACGACGCCGGCGGAGCGGGGCGATCCTGTGCGCACCACGTGCAGTCGAGACCGTACGGGCAGCGCGGCCCGGTTCGAGGTGTTCGACAGCCTCAGGTAGACGCGGTGGTCCCCGGGGATGTCCTGTTGAAGGGCGTCTCGGACCTCGTCGGGGTGACCGGGCACCCGCACGGTCCAGCCGGGGAGGGTGTCGAGGACGGCGACGTCCTCGGGCGCCTGGTGGGTGCGGCCCTCCTCGGCGGCGTCGTAGGATCCGCCGATGCTCACCAGGATCGCGCCCGCGTCCTGGTGGCCGAGACCGATCTTGAGCTGTTCGAAGGGGCGCTCGATGAGGAACGGCGCGTAGCTGTGCGCGATCGGGCGCATGCCGGTGAGCGCGAGTCCCCCGGCCACGTCGATCAGGGCCTGTTCCCGGATGCCCAGGTTGATCACCCGGCCCGGGTACTTGAGCGACGAACGGCGGAACATCCCGGCGGAGATGTCGGCGAGGACGACCGCGGTGCGGGGGTCCTCGTCCATGGCCTCGTTGACGGTGGCGGCGAAGGTCTCACGCATGTCTTGGGCTCCTCGGCTTCTCAGTTGCGGACGCGTGCGACGACGGCCAGGGGCCGACCGATCCGGGACGGGACGAAGGCGTCGTGCAGGGCGGTGTGGTCGCGCCCGTTCACCTCACGGGTCTCCCAGCCCTCGACCTCGAAGCGACGGCCGATCCCGCCGGGCCAGCCGTGGGTGGCGGAGCCGTTGTCGATGGCCACGACGGTGAGGTTGTCGACACCGAGTCGGCCCGCGGCGGCGATGGCCTCGTGGTTGCTGCCCTCGTCGAGTTCGCCGTCGCCGACCAGTACCACCACTCGTGGTTCGGTGCCGTCGGCCCGACGGATCCGTTGGGCGCGCAGGCCGAGGGCCATGCCCAGTCCCAGCGGCATCCCGTGCCCGAGGGAGCCGCTGCCGATCTCGACCCCGGGCACCAGGACGCGGTCCGGGTGGTGACCCAGCGGGGAGTCGAAGGTGGTCCAACCCCGCAGGGTGGGTACGTCGAGGAAGCCCTTGGCGGCGAGCACCGCGTAGTAGGCGGCGGGCCCGTGCCCCTTGGAGAGCAGGAAGCGATCGCGGTCCGGTGCCTCGGCGGTGTCGGGCGTGACGTCGAGGACACGGTCGTAGAGCACCCACAGGACGTCGAGGGTGGACGAGGAAGCCCCGTTGTGCTTCTCGTCCCCCTCCATCAGCCCGATGAGCGCCGGAAGGTCGGCGTACCTGGAGAACGTGGCTGTGATCGTCATGCGACCCAGTGTTCGACCTCAACAATGGTTGAGGTCAACCCGAACGAAGGGCCCGACCCCCGAAAAACCTCACATGATTTGCGTCACAGAATCGTGGCGCCGGGGACGTCGCCATCGGCCGCCACGACCTGCTCGCACAGTCCGGTGCTCCGCAACGCCGCCACCACCGCCGCCTCACGTTCGGCGACCACCGACGAATCCTCGTCCCCGCCCACCAGGAACGCGCAGGTCGGGCCGGAACCGGACACCAGGGCACCGAGTGCCCCCACGCCACGCCCGGCCGCCAGGGTCCGCTCCAGCTCGGGCAGCAACGACAGGGCCGCGGGCTCCAGGTCGTTGCTCAGCGACCGACCCAGCGCCACGGCGTCCCCCGCGGCCAGCGCCTTCTCCAACTCCGGGTCCGCTCGGGGGGTGGGCGCGTCCGGTCGCAACCGGTCGTACTCGGCGAACACGTCCGCGGTGGACAGCCCGCGCTTGGACAGGGCGAACACCCAGCGGTAACGGCCAGGGCTCGCCATCGGCTCCAGGATCTCGCCACGGCCGGTGCCCACCGCGGTGGCTCCGACCAGGCCGAACGCGACGTCACTGCCCAGTCGGGCGGCCAGCTCCAACAGGCGCTCACGGGGCAGCTCACAACCCCACAGGCGGTCGCAGGCGATCAGCGCCGCCGCGGCGTCCGCGCTTCCCCCGGCCATGCCGCCCGCCACGGGGATGTTCTTCTCCAGGTGGATGTCGACCGGCCCACCTCTGCCGGTCTCCCGCGCCACCGAAAGGGCGGCGCGGGCGGCGAGGTTGCTCTCGTCCAAAGGCACCCTGGCCAGGTGAGATCCCAACTCACCGCCCGCGGTGAGGGTTACGAGGGGACTCTGCCGACGCGGGTACGCATCCTTGACGGTAACCTCGTCGAACAGCGAGACGGCGTGGAACACGTTGACGAGGTCGTGGAATCCGTCCTCGCGGCCGGGCCCTACCGCCAACTGGAGGTTCACCTTCGCGGGGACCCGCACGGTTACGGTGGTATTAACGGTCACGAGTCCCCAATCGTAAAGGAACCCCCACCTTGCGTGAACACACACCCCGGAACGGGGCCCAGGGTGTTCACCGGCTTCGATCAGCGCGAAGATCCGCGCCTCGGAGTTCGACCGAAATCCATGTCCATGGACTCGCTACCACTGTCATGTCAGTTTCCGCCCGCCCTCGAAGCGGCCCAATCCGGCCTACGAGTGGGAATCCGGGCACAAACACCGCTACCTTGGGGCAAGGCGGAGTTTGGACACCGTCGGGGAGGGTCGCTTGCCGTCGGATGGGCTCCCGAAGAACCTGGAACCGTTGGCCGCCGGAGATCCGGCCACCATCGGTCCCTATGTGCTGTCCGGGAAGCTGGGCAGCGGCGGCATGGGTACCGTCTACCTGGGCAGCACGCCCGAGAAGAACACCCATGTAGCCATCAAGGTGATCCGCCCGGAACTCGCGTTCGACGAGCAGACCCGGGCGCGTTTCCGTGACGAGATGGAGAACGCCCGCAAGGTCGCCTCCTTCTGCACCGCCAAGGTGCTCGACCACGGGACGTTCGAGAACCGTCCCTACATGGTGACCGAGTACATCGCGGGCACGGCCCTGGCCGAGCACATAGCGGAGAACGGTCCCCTGGACTCCTCCACGCTGCACGGCTTCGCCCTGGGCGTGGCCGCGGCGTTGGCGGCCATCCACCGCACCGGGCTGGTCCACCGCGACCTCAAGCCCGCCAACGTGCTGCTGTCCATCTCCGGTCCCCGGGTGATCGACTTCGGCATCGCGCGGGCGATGAACACCGCCACCAACCACACCCAGACCGGCATCGTCATGGGCAGCCCCGGCTGGATGGCTCCCGAGCAGTTGCTGGAGGAGAAGGTCACCACCTCGGCGGACATCTTCGCCTGGGGTTGTCTGGTGGCCTTCGCCGGCAACGGCACGCACCCCTTCGGCAACGGCGACGCCATGACGCTGGGCAAGCGGGTGCTGTTCGCCGAACCCCAGATCAGCAACCTGGACCCGCCGCTGGACCGGCTGGTCGCCCGGGCCCTGGCCAAGGAACCCGGACGCAGGCCCACCGCGCAGGACCTCCTGCTGGAACTCGCCGGTGGTGAGGAGGCCGGCAACCCCAACGACATGGTGTCGCACGCCCTGCACCAGTCGTGGCGACCCAACCTGCCGCCGATGCCGCCGGGGCCGCCCGGGCCTCCGGGCATGCCGCATCCGGCGCACCAGAGCGCGACGGGCATGCGCCATCCCGCCCCCGGCCAGTACCAGGCGGCGGCCCCCATGGCCCCGCCCGCGCACCAGACCGGCAACTTCACCCACCCGCCGCAGCAGGCGCCCCACCAGCCGCCCCGACAGCCGCAGCAGGCTCCTCAGCAGCAGCACGCGGCGCACCCGTCGACCGGTCACCCCGCGCCGTCAGGGCCCGCTGGGCCACAGGGACCTCCGCCCGCGCATCACCCGGCCTCCACCGGGCCCATCCCGATGGTGCCGCCGCCCGAACAACAGCGGGGCCCGCAGCCGTACGTTCCGCCGGTGCCCCCGCCGCCACACCGCCCCACCGCCCCGGGCAGGCACGGCACCTTCTACTGGGGTGTCATCGCGGCGGCCATCGCCCTGACGGTGGCCCTCGCCCTGCTGTTCCTGCTCGCCATGAACGGCGCCTTCTCCCCGGACCGGAACCAGGAAGGCGGGACCGACGATCCCGGGGCCGCGGCGGAGAGCCCGGAACGGGAAGGGGACTCCCAGGCCGGGCAGGCCCCGGACGAACCCGCGCCCACCGACGAGAACGGCGCTGCGTTCTCCGCCGACGAATCGGTCCGCTACCAGGTCGAGGATCTCTCCTGCGACAAGGAGCTGCCCGGACGTTCGACCCCCTCCGGCGGCCGTTACTGCGTGATCGACCTGACCGTGGAGAACAGGGGCGACACCCCGATCGACTTCGGTTCCGACAGCCAGAAGCTGGTGACGGACGACAAGCGTTGGCTCACCTCCGAGTCGCCGACCGCCGCCGAGGCCACGTCCAGTCTGTGGGGGACGATCGATCCGGGTGAGGCCGGTGTGGGTCCGCTGGTGTTCATCCTGGCCGTGGACGAACTCCCCGAGACCCTGGAACTGTTCCACGACCCGGAACAGGACCCGACCAGCATCAGGCTTCCCGTCACCGAATAACGGACACGCGAACGAGGGCGGGGTCCGGCGCACACGCGCCGGACCCCCCCCTCGGT
>NZ_JBSHCT010000020.1:0-10163 GCF_053615935.1 Nocardiopsis sp. NPDC055879 | reverse complement strand
CCGACCCCTAATACCGCACCGGCTACGGGGGGGGGGGTCGGCCGCCCCCGCGCGGCACCCCGCCCTCGTTCCACCGGGGAGTCCTACTCCCACTCGATCGTGCCCGGGGGCTTGCTGGTCACGTCCAGCGTCACCCGGTTGATCTCACGGACCTCGTTGGTGATCCGGTTGGAGATCAGGGCCAGCACGTCGTAGGGAACCCGCGACCAGTCCGCGGTCATGGCGTCCTCGCTGCTGACGGGGCGCAGCACGACCGGGTGACCGTAGGTGCGGCCGTCACCCTGCACACCCACCGAACGCACGTCGGCGAGCAGCACCACCGGGCACTGCCAGATGTCGCGGTCCAGCCCGGCGCGGGTGAGCTCCTCCCGGGCGATGGCGTCGGCCTCGCGCAGGATCTCCAGCCTCTCGCGCGTCACCTCGCCGATGATGCGGATGCCCAGGCCGGGGCCGGGGAAGGGCTGGCGCCACACCATCTCGGAGGGCAGGCCCAGCTCCTCGCCGACCCGACGGACCTCGTCCTTGAAGAGCTCGCGCAGCGGCTCCACCAGGGTGAACTGCAGGTCCTCGGGAAGGCCGCCGACGTTGTGGTGCGACTTGATGTTGGCGGTACCGGAACCGCCGCCGGACTCCACCACGTCCGGGTAGAGGGTGCCCTGTACCAGGAACTCGACCTCGGAGCCGCCCTCGCCGCTCTCGTCGACGACCTCACGGGCCGCCTGCTCGAACACGCGGATGAACTCGCGGCCGATGATCTTGCGCTTCTCCTCGGGGTCGGTCACCCCGGACAGCGCGGTGAGGAACCGCTCCTCGGCGTCGACCACCTTGAGCTTGGCGCCGGTGATCGCCACGAAGTCCTTCTCGACCTGCTCGGACTCGCCCTTGCGGAGCAGACCGTGGTCGACGAACACGCAGGTGAGCTGGTCACCCACGGCGCGCTGGACCAACGCGCCGGCCACGGCGGAGTCCACGCCACCGCTGAGGGCGCAGATGACTCGCTTGTCGCCGATCTGGGCGCGGATGCTCTCCAGCTGTTCCTCGACGATGTTCACCATCGTCCAGGTGGGACGGCAGCCGGCCCCCTCGTACAGGAAACGGCGCAGCACCTCCTGGCCGTGCTCGGTGTGCATGACCTCGGGGTGGAACTGGACGCCGAACAGGCGGCGCTCGGTGTCCTCGAAGGCCGCGACCGGGGCGCCCGCGGTACCGGCGATGCTCTTGAAGCCGTCGGGGGCCTGGACCACGGAGTCACCGTGCGACATCCACACGTTCAGCTCCGAGGGCATCCCCTCGAACAGCACCGAGTCGGCCGTGGTCGACATCCGGGTGCGGCCGAACTCACTCAGGTCGGTCCGGTCGACGACCCCGCCCAGGGCACGCGTCATCGCCTGGAAGCCGTAGCAGATACCGAAGGTCGGGACCCCAGTCTCGAACAGCTCGGCCCCCACGTTCGGGGCTCCCTCGGCGTACACCGAGGACGGGCCGCCGGAGAGGATGATGGCCTTGGGTTTCTTGGCGAGCATCTCCTCGACCGGCATGGTCGAGGGCACGATCTCGCTGTGCACGTGACACTCGCGGACCCGTCGCGCGATCAGCTGCGCGTACTGCGCACCGAAGTCGACGACGAGGACGGTGTCGAACGTGCTGTCAGCAGCAACGGACACGACGGAGGACCTTCCGCAGAAAAATCGGGATGTCCGTCCAGTCTAGGGCGTTGGCCATGTTCGGGGCGCCCGCTCGGGTATGCGAACCGGCACGCTCCGGGCTCAGCCCGAGAAACCGTTCGGGTTGGCCGACTGCCAGCGCCAGGCGTCCTCACAGGCGTCGGCGACGGACTTCTGCGCCTTCCAGCCCAGTTCGCTCGCGGCCGCGGCGGGATCGGCGTAACAGACGGCGATGTCGCCCGGTCGGCGGCCGACCACCTCGTACGGGATGGTGTCACCGGTCGCGCGTTCGAAGGCGCGCAGGCTCTCCAGGACCGAGGTCCCGTGCCCGGTGCCGAGGTTGTAGATCCGGTGCCCGGGGGCGTCGGCCAGGTGGTCGACGGCGGCCAGGTGCCCGGCGGCCAGGTCCACCACGTGCAGGTAGTCGCGCACCCCGGTGCCGTCGGGGGTGTCGTAGTCGTCGCCGTAGACGCTCAGCTTCTCCCGACGCCCGGCGGCGACCTGGGCGATGTAGGGGAAGAGGTTGTTCGGGATGCCCTGGGGGTCCTCGCCGATCAGGCCGCTGGGGTGCGCGCCGATCGGGTTGAAGTAGCGCAGGGAGATGATCCGCCAGTCGGATTCGGCGGTGGCCAGGTCGTCGAGGATGCGCTCGGCGAACAGCTTGGTGCTGCCGTAGGGGTTGGTGGTGGACAGGCCGGCGTCCTCGGTGATGGGCACCCGCTCCGGGTCCCCATAGACCGTGGCCGAGGAGCTCAGGACCAGGTCACGGACCCCGGCGTCCCGCATGGTCTCGCAGAGGGTGAGCAGCGCGTCCAGGTTGTTGCGGTAGTAGCGCAAGGGCTGGCGGACGGACTCGCCCACGGCCTTGAGCCCCGCCAGATGGATGACCGCGTCGACGTCGTGCCGATCGAAGATCGCCCGCATCGCCTCGGGGTCGGCGCAGTCGGCCCGGTGGAAGGTGAGGGCGCGACCGGTGATCCGCTCCACCCGACGCAGCGACTCCTCGTGGCTGTTGACCAGGGAGTCGACCACCACCACGTCGTGGCCCGCCTCCAGGAGTGCGACGGCGGTGTGGGAGCCGATGTACCCGGCGCCACCGGTGAGCAGGACGTTCATCGATCCATCCCCTGGAAGTGAGGGTGCTGCTGACCCCTCCAGGATAGGCAATGCCCCGACCACGGTTCGTACCGTGGCATGAGGACCTTCGTCGCGGCGCTCTGTAGCGTGTGGAACCATGTCCGCCCCGTCCCCGCGTTCGTTCGCCGCCCGCGCGAAGTCCTGGTCACTCGCGCACGTGTTCTTCATGGACGTGCTCTGGGCCCTGCTCTGGTTCGTCCTGATGGTGGCGACCTGGCCACTGGCGTCGGCCTCGCCCACGGACTCCGCCGCCTACCTCGCCCTGACGGTGGGGTGCTGCGCGACGTTGAGCGCGCGCCGGGTCCGCCCACTGACCGCCTTGGCGGTACTGGCGGCACTGTTGGCGGTCCAGGTGCTCTGGATGGAGCACTTCACCACCCTGTCGGTGATCTGCGTGCTGGTCGCCACCTACACCTCGCAGACGGAGTTGTCGGCGTGGTGGCGTCGCGTGGTCCTGGTCCTACTGCTCCTGGGCACGGCCGTGGCGGTCCTGTTCATCCCTGACCTGATCTACACGGAGGACCTCGGGGTCAGGATCACCTCCTTGCTGTCCGCCTGGACGACCCTGCTGTTGTTCGCCCTACTCGGCACCGTGCGCAGGCACAACAGGGAGGAGGTCGACCGGCTCCGAGAGCACGCCCGGTTACTACGGGCCAAACGCGAACAGGAACTGAGGTTGGCCGCCCTGGGCGAGCGCACCCGCATCGCCCGGGAGATGCACGACGTCCTCGCGCACTCCCTGAACGTCATCGTCGCCCAGGCCGATGGCGGCCGCTACGCCGCGCGATCGTCCCCGGAGGCGGCGGTGACCGCGTTGGAGACGATCGGTCGAGTGGGTCGGGAATCCGCCGGCGAACTGCACAGACTGCTGGGGGTACTGCGGGAGGATCGAGAACGCGAGGTCTCCCCCATGCCCGGTCTGGGCGAGCTGCCCGTCCTGGTGGAGGAGTACCGGCGGACGGGTCTACGCGTCCGTCTGGCACAAGACGACCCACCCTCGCGCGAGGAGGCGTCCCCGCCCGCCAGCGTGGGCCTGACGGTCTACCGCCTCGTCCAACAGTCACTGGCCAACGCCCTCGAACACGCCGGCCAGGTCGCCGTGACGGTCCACCTCACCCGCTCGCCCGGGCTGATCGTGGTCACCGTGACCAACCCGATCGGTCCCGAGTCGCACGAACCCGGTGAAAGGGACGGAGGGCATGGTCTGATCGGTATGCGAGAAAGGATCGCCCTGCACGGCGGCGACTTGGAGGTCGGATGGAACGAGGGCACCGACGTCTGGCGGGTCCGTGCGAGCGTTCCCTGGGAGGAGACGTGATCCGGATCGGGCTGGCCGACGACCAGCGGCTCTTCACCGCCGGGATGGCCATGGTCATCGACTCCCAGCCCGACATGGTCGTGGCCTGGCAGGCCGGTGACGGGGCCGAGGCCGTCGAACTCCAACGCGCGGACCCGGTGGACCTGGTGCTGATGGACGTCCAAATGCCGGGGACGGACGGGCTCAGCGCCACCCGGACACTGGTGGACGCGGGCGCGCGATGTCGGATCGTGGTGCTCACCACCTTCGACACCGACGAGTACGTGATCGAGGGCATCGAGGCCGGCGCGACCGGGTTCCTGCTCAAGAACACTCCCCCGGAGGAACTCCTGGAGGCGCTGCGCACCGTACATCGGGGCGACTCGGTGGTCTCGGCGAGCTCCACCCGAAGGTTGCTCCAGCACGTGCGTCCACTATTGAGCGGCGGATCGGGGCCGTCGGCCCCTCCCGTACGGGAGACCCGAAGGGCCCTGGAGTCGCTGACCCCGCGGGAGCGCGAGGTCCTCACCGCGGTGGCGCGCGGGTATACGAACACCGAGATCTGCGAGCTGTTGGTGTTGTCCATGCCCACGGTCAAGACCCACGTGGGCAACGTGCTGGCCAAGACCGGCTCCCGGGACCGGGTCCAGTCGGTGCTGTTCGCCTTCCGCTCCGGGTTGGTGGACCGCGAGGACCTGCTCCGCGACGCCTAGGTCCTGCCTCAGACCTTGGTATGAGCCCTTTCTCGGTACCGCGATCCGATGCGCCGCGCGGGTTCGACGGTGGAGTCTCCTCGGTGGAAGGAGCCTCATGAATCACGTCATCACCACAGAGGGACTGACCAAGACCTACGGGTCGCGCACGGTCGTGGACTCCCTGGACCTGCGCGTACCCGAGGGGTGCGTCTACGGATTCCTCGGCCCCAACGGGTCGGGCAAATCCACCACGATGAAGATGCTGCTGTCGTTGGTGCGCCCCAGCCGGGGCGAGATCAGCGTCCTGGGCCGCCCCATGGACCGGCGTACCCGGCACGAACTCTCCCCCTTGATCGGTTCCCTCATCGAGTCCCCGCCGGGATACGGGCATCTGACCGGCCGGGAGAACATGGCGATCGTCCGCAAGATGCTCGGACTCACCGACGACCAGGTGGAACGCGCCGTGGCCACCGTGCGCCTACGCGACCACATGGACAAACCCGTCCGCGCCTACTCGCTCGGTATGAAGCAACGGCTGGGCATCGCCATGGCCCTGGCCCGAGAACCCCGCCTGCTCGTCCTCGACGAACCCACCAACGGGCTGGACCCGGCCGGGATCGAGGAGATCCGTGACCTCTTGACCTCCCTGGCCGGAGAGGGCGTCACCGTGATGGTCTCCAGCCACCTGTTGGACGAGGTCGACCGGATGGCGTCGGTCCTGGGGATCCTCGGCCGAGGACGATTGATCTTCCAGGGCACCCGGGCGGAACTGTTCGACCGCAGTACACCGGATCTGATCCTGCGGACCCCCGACCCCGAACGCGTCCTGGCCCTGGGGTTGCCCGCCGTGCGCACCCACGAAGGGCTACGCCTGACCGGGGTGAGCGACGACGACACCGCCGACCTCGTGCGGCGACTGGTCCACCACGACGTCCCCGTCCACGGCCTCCATCGGGTGCGCCGCTCCCTGGAGGAGGTCTTCATGGACCTGACCGGGCGGGAGGGACTCTCGTGATGCGGATGGCGGTGGGCCTGGAGGTCCACAAGACACGCGGTCTGCGTGTGTGGGTGTTGTGCCTGGTGATGGTGGTCGCCGTCGTCGCCCTGTCGGGGATGAACCTCTTCTCCGAGAGCGCCCGCGAGGGGTTCGCCGATCCGACCGCGCAACCCTGGGAGTCCCTGCTTCTGAACCAGGTGATGATCTCGGCGATGACCTCACCTGTCCTGGTCGCGGTGCTCGCCGGACGCCAGGTGGACATCGAGCACCAGGGCCAGGGGTGGTTCCTCGCCCGGGTGTCCGGCCTGGGGCCGGGACTGTTGTGCCGGGCCAAGGCTGTCGTCCTGGGTCTGGCCCTGACACTCACGGTCGTGGCGCAGTGCGTGCTGATCCTCCTCGCGGGGCTTGTCGTCGGGATCGAGGTCGCTCCCCCGATCGCCCTGTGGGCGCGCTACGGGCTCTTCCTGCTGCTGGTGAACCTGGCGCTGCTGGGCCTGCACCTGTGGCTGGCCGCCCGGGTGGACAACCAGCTCGTGGGGCTCGGGGTGGGGCTGCTGGGGGCGTTCTACGCGGTCTACGCCCTGCTGATGCCCACGTGGGTGGCCTACGTACTGCCCTGGGGCTACTACGCGGCGATCTCGCCGGTGGCGATGGCCAACGACCAATTGATCGAGGCGGCGCCCATCCCCTGGGCCTTCGCCCTGTTCCTGTGCGCCGCGGCGGCCCTGTTCCTCGGGGCGTGCCGGTACTTGGACCGAGCCGAAGGAGGTCCCGCGTGATCGTCGCCGAACTCACCAAACTGCGCCGCTCGGCCCTGTGGGTCGTCGCAGTCGTGCTGCCTGTGCTCGCGGTCACCGCGGGGACCATCAACTACGCCGCCAACCAGGGGGTGCTGTCCGCCGGGTGGGAGTCCTACTGGTCCCAGGTGGTGTTGTTCTACGGCCTCTTCTTCATGTCGATGGGGGTGGCCGTGCTGGCCTCGGCCGCTTGGCGGATGGAGCACCGAGGGCACAACTGGAACCTGCTGATGGCCACTCCCGCGCGCCCCGGGGCGATCGTGGGCGCCAAGATCACCTCACTCACCATCGTCGTGGCGGCCATGCAACTGGTCCTGCTGACCCTGGTGATCGGAATCGGGATGTTCGTGCTCGACCTGGAGGGCGCACCACCATGGGAGTACGCGGTCATCGCACTGCTCGGGGTGGTCGCGGCCCTGCCCGTGGTGGCCGCACAATCGCTGCTGTCGATGTCGTTCCGTTCGTTCACCGCACCCGTGGCCGTGGGGCTGCTGGGATGCGCGATCGGGACCGGGCTGCTCTACAGCGGCCAGGGCGGTGTGGTGTCCCACCTGTTCCCCCACTCTTTGGTCACCTCGGCGCTGTTCCTGGGCAACAGCGCCGTCTCCGACGCGGCGGGGCTCGACCTCGCGGCGATGGGGCCGATCCTGCTCGCCGCCCTGGCACTCACCGGCGGGTTGTGGGCGCTGTCCGCGTATCTGCTGTCCCGGCGGGACCTGCGCTGACCAGACGGGCGTGTTCGGGCGGGCGTGTTCGGGCGGGCATGTCCGGGCGGGCATGTCCGGGCGGGCATGTCCGGGCGGGCATGTCCGAACGAACGCCCTACTCGAACGTCCTCGCTTCCCGTCCACTGGTTTCGTGCTGCCTGGAGGCTGTTTTGGTAGGGCGCCTCAGGCCGTGATCCTGCGGGTGGTTGGGCATTGCTCGGGTGGGTTGGTGGGGCGCCTGGGGGCGGGAGTCTTGGGGTGGTTGGGCGGGGTGGGGGTGGGTTGGTCGGCCGCCTCAGGTTTCTGGCTCTTTGGGGTGATTGGGCGTTGCTCGGGTGGGTTCTCCCTCCTTCCCCGCCGCGTGATTGTTGCCGCCCGCACCGCACGCGTCAAGGCAATGTTGAGTTGCTCGTCAGCGTGGTGGGTGGCCTTGACCCGCACGGCGCGGGCGGCGGTTTGGCGGCTATCGGGGAAGGGGGGGGAGAGTGGTTGAGGTCCCAACGGCCCTGCGGGCCTTCGGCCCGCTCCGGCCGTAGCCGGCCGGATGCCTTCCCCTCCGCCTGGTCTCCTCGTGGGCCGCGTCGCCACTACGTGACCGGTGAGGTAACGAAGTACCCGCTACAGGTAGGGCGGATGGCGGGCCGCGTCCCCGCGGTAGCCACCTCTGGTGAAGCTCTCTCCCTGATGATCTTGCTCGTAGCGCCATGTTGGGCGCCCAACATGGCGCTACGGACAAGATCATCATGATGGAGAGACAGCACAGGGTTGCACGGGGTTGGTGGTGCCGGTGGGCCGGTACCAGGGGCGGGAGCCAGTACCGGGGGTGGAAGTCGTGCCGACACCCCCGATGGGAGCCACTCCGGCCCCGGAATGTGACTCTGGGTGGGGGCGCGGTGTTTCTGCCCCTGGGCATGCTGATATCCCCACAGGGCACGGGCCCTTGGGGTCTGACACCCAACCGGGGTGGTCGCGGGGTGGTGGCATTTCGCCTGGCGGAAACACGTGGTGGAAGCGGATGGTGGTGGTTAGGGGGCGGTGGCTGGGGCTGGCTCGCCTTCCCCGTCCCTGTCCCCGCTGGTCTCGGTGTCCTGTCGGTTCTGGGCGTGGTGGTGTTCCCAGATCTGCCGGTTCACCTTGGCCTGCAACCGGTGCTTGAGCCGGTTATGGGTCGAGCACAACACCTGCATGTTCTCGGCGCTGGTGGCCCCGCCGTGGGAGAAGGGGACGATGTGGTCGTACTGCGACCAACTACGCGGCACATCACAACCCTCGTGCCACTCGCAGTAAGGCTTCTTGAACCCCGCCGCCTGGCGCACCGGATCCGGAGCGCACCGCTGCTTACGCCCCACATCCAACAGGGTCCGGCCCTGTTCGTCGGTCACGAACCGGCGCAGCCAACTGTGGGGGGTCAGGCGGGCCACCATCTGGTCGGGGATGACCACACCGTCCTCGGTGACGGCGGGTTCAGCCGTCTCATCGCCCAGGAAGCGTGTGAGGGGGACGGTGATGTTGATGGTCGCCAGAGGTTGGCGGCTCAGACTGGAGCAACCCCGGTGGCCCAGAGCGGTCTCGAAGATGCGCATCATCGCGTCATAAGTGCGCTGATGCTTCGGCATCGCCGCGTTCTCCGGCCCATACGGCTGCGTGTAAGCCTCCAGAGCGGCCTGGATCAGCTCGTTATCGGCCCCCGGCCCCCACATCCGCAACAAAAACCCGGACTCGAACGTGGGCGAGAACTGCGCGCCCCGGTTCTCGAACGTTTCGTCATAGTCCCGGTCGGCCTTATCCGGGTCCAGGCGGGCCACGAACCATTTCGCCGCGTCCCGCAACTGGCGCACCGAAGCCTGCGGGCACTCGGCCTTGAAACCGATCAGCCCGAATTCCAACCGGGACCGAAACCCCTCCACCGAAGGACGCTGGGCACGGAATTCCTCATCCGCCGTTTCCAGGACCTTCGCCCACTCGGTGGTGGCCTTTTCGGTGGAGGTCGCGATCGCGCACGCCTCACCCAGCGACAGGGCCTCGTTCTGGAAGGCTTCTTCCACCAGGGGCAACTGCTGCTGGTACAACGCTCGGGCGAGGGTGGCAAGGCTCTTGGCCTCGGCCGGAGAGGTGCCCCACTGGTGGGTGATCCACGCCTGGATACTGCGCTGGCCGCCCTCTTCCAACAGGGCGCCGGTGGCCTCCATGCGGGCCAGGGCGGGCAGCATCCCATAGCGGATCCGGTCGACTTCCCCATTGAGCCGGCCGAACTGTGCGAGCACATCGGCTTCACACCCGAACGGGATATCCCGGCCGGAGAACTCCACCGCCATCTCCCGCGCACCCGCCATCGCCTTATCGACCGGGGTGTTCCCGGTCGGGCGCGATGCGTGGGGAGGAAAGCTCATACTCTGATTATACGCGAACACACCAGGAAATGGAGGCTTACCGGTGGGTATATTCAACCTATTTCCATGTCGGTGAATGTGCCTATTATAGATGGGGTGGCCATTCTGGGTTATCCACAACCCCTTCCCCTATGACCGGATCCACCTATTACGGAGATGCTCCTAGCGACTTCGATGGAGGGGCTCTGAATGGAAACGATCTTGTCCGTAGCGCCATGTTGGGCGCCCAAATGGGCGCTAGGAGCAAGATCATCGCTGTGAAGACCAGGGCCGGCTACCGCGGGGACGCGCCCGGCCCCGTGCCTCACCTGTAGCGGGGCCTTCGTGACCGGACCCGTCACGTAGTGGCGACGCGCCCCACGAGAAAGCCAGACGGGGGAAGGAATCCGGCCGGCCACGGCCGGAGTGGGCCGCAGGCCCGCAGGGCCGTTGGGACCTCAACCACTCTCCCCCCTTCCCCGATAGCCGCCAAACCGCCG